>SLMC01000388.1 GCA_007133745.1 Kiritimatiellia bacterium | reverse complement strand
TATGTGAGTGTGTGGGTGTGGGAGTGTGTGGGGAAAGCTAGAACTGGACGGCAGGGTTGATCGTTCTCATCCTCACATACTCCCAAACCCACATACCCGCAAACTTGGGTTGCGGGCGCCAGCCCGCCTTAGCGCCTTAATACTTGACCTTTAGGCAACAAAACGACAGGGTATTCAACTATGCGAACACCTGACAGCAAAATGGTTGATTTGGCCGCGTTGACCGAGGCGCGGCGCCGGTTGCGCGAAACGGGACGTGCTGTGGTCTTTACCAACGGATGCTTCGACATCCTGCACGCGGGGCATTTGGACTATCTTCTGTTCGCGCGTCGTCAGGGCGATGCGCTGATCGTGGGGGTCAATTCGGACGCCTCAGTGCGGCGCAACAAGGGGCCGAGCCGTCCGCTGGTGACCGAGGCCGAGCGCGCACGGCTGTTGGCGGCGCTGGAGCCGGTGGACTATGTGATTGTTTTCGACGACGACGAGCCTGAGCGTCTGATTCGGGCGCTGTTGCCGGATGTGCTGGTCAAGGGCGCGGACTGGGCGCATTACGTGTCGGGTCGGGAGGCGGTCGAGTCGAACGGGGGGCGAGTGGTCCTGGCGCCGCTGACGCCGGAACGCTCGACCACCCGGCTGATCGGGCTCATGGCGGGGAATCCATGAAGAACGACTCCTATTACATAGTGACGGGCGGCGCCGGGTTTATCGGCAGTCATCTGGTCGAAGCGTTGAACCGGCGCGGGCACGAGAACATTACGATTGTCGATCGGCCGGATGATCCGATGCGCCGATCGTATCTGGACGACCTGGCGTTTCGCGAGCTGATGGACCCCGACGAGTTTCGGGCGCGGGTCCGGCGCGGCGTTCAGGCGGCGCCGGTCACGCTGTTCCACATGGGCGCATGCAGTTCCACCACGGAACTGGACGAAGCCTTTCTGGAGGACAACAACACCCGCACCACGCAGGAATTGTGCGCGTGGTGTCTGCGGTCGGGCAGTCGGTTCGTGTACGCGTCGAGCGCCGCGACTTACGGAGATGGCACGCGCGGGTATGCCGACGACGAAACGCGTCTGCAGGAGCTGGCTCCGTTGAACCCGTACGGCTGGTCCAAGCATCGGTTCGATCTGTGGGCGCGCGAACAGGGCGTATTGGACCGGATCGCGGGGCTGAAGTATTTCAACGTGTACGGGCCGCGCGAAGATCACAAAGGCGAGATGCGGTCGGTGGTGCACAAGGCGCACCGTCAGATCCTGGACACGGGCGAAGTGCGGTTGTTCAAGTCGCATCGCCCGGAATGGGGGAACGGCGAACAGGAGCGCGATTTCGTCTATGTCGCCGATGCGGTGGCCGCGACGCTGTTTTTCCACGACCGGCCCGAGGTCTCGGGCCTGTTCAATTGCGGCACCGGACGCGCGCGGACGTGGCTGGACTTGGCGCGCGCGGTGTTCGCGGCCATGGATCGCGAGCCGAACATCGTGTTCGTGGACATGCCGGAGGTTTTGCGCGAACGCTACCAGTATCATACGCAGGCCGAGACGGCCAAGTTGCGGCAGGCGGGCTACGACCGGGCTTTCACCTCCCTGGAAGACGGCGTGGCCGCCACCGTGCGCGACGGGCTGGCGCCGTAGGCGCGCTTCGGCGAACCGGTCGGGATGTAGCTTTTCCGGCGCGTTCCGGCTTTGCCGTGCGCTTCAAACTCGACAATGCCAATGCCAAGATTCCGGAGGGTTATAGACAAACGATTTTGATATAACACAATAGGAGCATGTCATGGGTAAAGCTGTCCGGCGCTGGATAGAGGGGAAAGCGAACGTCGCGCTGTTGATCGGACTGGCAGGGCTGCTGGTTGTTCTGGCTGTTATGGGCGCGCGCGCCGCCCGCAACGCCTCTTTCGAAACCTACGAGACCGATCTGTACAACACCCCTGCCGCCGACGCCATCGACGGACTGGCCGACCTTGTCGAGGATTTCGACCGATATCAGATCGAGTTCCTGCGGCTCATGCCGCCGGGCATGGTACTGAACCAGCCTCAAGGTCTGCGCCTCTACGTCCGGAACCCGCTACCGCGTAAACTGCTGACCCGGGACGACATCGAAAACTGGGAAGGCGTCAACGTCTATCCCGTCACCGTGCACGAAGACCCCCGGACCCGCGAGCGGGTCGTTCTGAGCCGAACCGGAACCGAGCTGCTGCGCCTGCCCGCGCCGCCGGACTACGCCGCCGACCGACTGGTTCGCCGCCTTTATCCGGACGCCGCCCCCGCCGAACGCGACGCCTCCCGCATCGCCCTGACCTGGCGCCTAATCTCCGAGCCCGCCCTGCGCGCCTGGCGCCTGATCAAAGACGGCGAAAAGACTGCCGAGCCCCTCGACAACGCCGGCTTCATGATGCTCATGGGCGGAGGCGGCGTTACCAACATCGTCATCACGGGCTTCACCCTGACGACCAACGAAGCCGTACTGGACATCGCGTACCCATTGGACTTCACCAACCGGCTGGACGTGTACTTCTCGACCGACCTCGTTCAGGGCGACTGGCGCCTGATTTCCGCGCCGCTGGCAACGACCGGCAGCACGAGCATCGTCTGGACGAACACCGGCTCCACCGCATTGTCGGCGAACACCGGATTCTTCATTGTCGGCAACCACGATCTGGACAGCGACGCCGACGGCTACAGCGACGCCTTCGAGCGGCTCGTGCTCAAGACCGATCCTCACGACGCCGACAGCCATGGCGTCGAGCTCTCGGGCGAGGTTCTCTACGTCGGCCCGGAAAGCGGGCCGGTGCACGTGCGGGCCGTCACCAACGCCGCGAGCTGGGCCAAAACCTGGCAAACCATCCTGTCGGGGCCGGGCGGCTACACGAATCTGGTCGGCAACCGCCGCGACTTATGGCTCAAAGCCTTCATGGACCTCGATGGCGACGGCGAGCGCGATATCTGGGAGCCTTGGGGCCTGTACAGCGTCAGCGCTGTTCATCCGACCCAGGACGTTTCCGGTCTGGACATTACGCTCGAGGACCAGCCCTCGGTCTGGGGCCAGATCGACTACGCCGGCAGCGCGACCGGCAACGTGCATGTAATCGCCGTCTCCGAACACGGCTGGGACACGACCTACAGCGCGTTCCTGCCCTGGATCGTCGCCCACGACGAGAACATGGATCCGATCTACGCCAGTTTTCCGATGAATTACGCCATCGTCGGTCTGCCGCCCGGCGACTACTACATCCGCGCCTTCATCGACGAGAACGGCGACGGCCAGTACACGCATCTGGAGGAAGGCGGCCAGTACGCGCAGGACCCGATCGCCGTCACCAGCCGCGTCACGGCCGTGGACTTCGAGATCGGGCTCGATACCGACGAAGACGGCCTGCCGGACTGGTACGAGATGGAGCATTGGGGCGGGACCGTGTTCGAGGACCCGGCCACCAGCTCCGGGCGGCTGAGCCTGTGGACGACCAACTCGGGGAACTGGACGATACAGGGCGCGGACGGCAAGCAGTGGCTGCTTCCTCCGATCAACGAGACGGCCTTCGTTCGGAAGGTGTACGACCATTCGCTGACCAACCACAGCGCCGAGGCGGAATTCCGGATATGGTCGAGCCAGTTGGACGGCTACGCCTGGTGCTATTGGGAAATCCGTTTAGCGAACGGCTACAAGCTGTACCTGCATGTCGGCGTGACTGACGCCAAAAACGCGACACAGGCTTCCGTCATGACCCGTTTGTACAGGAACAGCAGCATGCTGCAAAGTTCCGAGATTTCGACGCCTATAAGGTGGCAATACTTGGGCACAGATTCGATCCGGGCGCAGGTCCATGTTCTGGACGGTAAAATAGGCTACACGCTGACATACACGAAACCCGACGGCAATCCCGACACCGTGTCGGTATTCGGGCTGTCCGCTCCCGACGCGGAAACGGATCGGGTTGAAGTCTATGCCCCGACCCCGATGATCGAAGCGACCTTCAACCATTACCGGCGAATGACCGGAGCGGTCAAGGTAGAGCGGCCCGGTCTGGACAAGAACAACCCCGCCGACGCGGCCGGCGACTTCACCGGTGCCGGGCTGACCAACCTGGAGAAATATCTGTACGGGCTGGACATGTTCAAAGCCGACACGGACGGGGACGGATTCCCCGACGCCTGGGAGATCGAGCATTTCGGGGCTGCGGCCGCGCTGAACCCGAACGAGCCCGATCCGAACGCCGACCCGGACGGGGACGGGCTGTCGACATGGGAGGAATTCCTGTTGGGCACGAACCCGAACCTATGGGACACTGACGGCGACCTGATACCCGACGGCATCGAAGCGCAACACGATTTTCTCGATCCTCTAAACCCGAACGATGCGGACCTCGATCAGGACAACGATGGGATATCCAATCTTCATGAGTTGCTGTTCGGAACGTCCATGAACAATGCGGATTCCGATGGCGACGGCATCAATGACGGCGAGGAAGTGGCCGACGGAACCTATCCGATGTCGACCATCAATCTGGGCGGCTACCGGGTCGAGGGCGAACTGGTCGTCGGAGAGGCCGTGGACCGCACGGCCACCCTGGCCCAGCGCCGTTACCGGCTGATCGTGACGGATACGGAGATGGACCCCGAGCACACGTTCCTGTGGCATCAGCCGATGGCAAGCTTCTCCGGCTACGCGCCTGAGAATCCCGGCGAGGCACGCGTGTACAACCAGTTCCGGCCGTACCGCTGGTACCGCGCCCAGGTCGAGCCGATGGCGCTTATGCACGCCGCGCACCCGACCACCTACGACTACATCGCCGATGTCCGCAGCGCCAGTCCGTACTTCGAAGTCCAGAAGAACGATCCCTCGGGAATTCTGGCGACGAAAACCAACCGCGATCCCGCCTGGTTCGAGAACACGGCGGAATTCCGGTTCGTGCCCGCCATCGAAGTGGATCTGGCCGGCGTGTACCCGGCAGGAAACGAAGTTCCCGACGAGGATGAGATCGATCCTGGCGTCATTCTCTCGAACGGCGTGACGAAGCTGCGGATCAACAACCCCTGGCCGGGCGAAGCGCCCGGCGACGTGTTCGGCAGTTTCCAGATCGCCTGGACCAACCCGCCGAACAAATGGCTGAAAGTGGACGGCGAGGACTCTCCGCTGACCGTTCCCTGCGACGATGGCGACTGGCCCAAGGACTATGTCGTCACGCATAGCACGAATTGGGTGCGCTGGGTGGACAGCGTACTGGCCACGCTTTCGCATGACGTTTCCGTTGAAACCGACACGGTCAGGCTGGGGCAGGTGGCCCGGATAACACTGACGGGCGACACGGACCGCAACGGCGTCATTAACGCGGCCGACGAGGAAGGCAAGGACGGATTCACCTTGGAGCGTGGCGCGCTGATCACGCCGCCTTTGCGTCCGCTCGTGCCGGGCAGCGCCACCAACAACATCGCCGGATTGTCGTCCATCCGGCTGGAAGTCTGGCCGCAACAGACGGTGTCCCACTTGAAAGTGCGTTTAAGAAAGGCATATCAACCGCAAGGGAACATGCTGCGCTTGGCGACATCCTCGGGCTACGTGTTCGGGGACAGTCAGTCGTGGACCTTCTCGCAGTGGCCCACGAACACGCCGACGACGCTGTACGTCTCTCCGCAGTACGCTCGTCCCCTGACCACCAACAACTGGCCGGTGTACTACGAT
>SLMC01000163.1 GCA_007133745.1 Kiritimatiellia bacterium | reverse complement strand
GACTGATAACAGGTCACGGGTCACTTTGGTGCGGCTGAAGGCCGCCTTATGGTGAACCTTTGAAAGGAGGGCACGCGAATGGCATTGCGAGTTTTTAAAAGTTTTCCGGGCGCCAACGTGTGCGTTCTCGATATCCTTCAGGCGCCGGCGGCGGCGGTGGTGTTTACGGCCGATCCGCACGGGGGACCCGAGGCGATGTGGTTCGATTTTTGCGTGGAAGATGCCGAGCCGCCGCCGAATCCGCCGGAGACGCTCGTGTTGACCTTGCGATTTTTCGGGAATCTGCTGGGCGGCGGCACGAACCCGGAATACTGTCGTCCGGTATTTCGGGCGGCCGGCAAGAATTGGAACCGCTTGTCGGCGCCGACGGTTCAGCGGTTGGCGGACGGTCAGTCGCTGCTTCAATGGCACATGCCCTATCCGGCGGATCGTACCGAAATCGCGTTGAGTCATCCTTATCTGCCGGACGATTTGCGCAGCTTGCTGCAGCGCAGCAAAGGGTTCTGGCAGGAGGAACCGATCGGCATGACCCAGCGTGGCCGGGTTTTGACCCGACTGAACAATGGTATCCATGCGGCCGACCGTAGCGGCCAGCCGCGCGGGCTGTATCTGCTGGCGCGTCAGCATGCGGGCGAGACACCGGGTTCGTGGGTTCTGGACGGTCTGTTGGACGGCATTTCCCGGCGGCGGTCGGGCGCGCCCTGGTGCGTGTGGGCCGTGCCGTTTGCCGATCTCGACGGCGTTTTGGCCGGCGATTACGGCAAGGACGCGTTTCCGTACGACCTTAACCGGGCCTGGGGGAAATCGCCCATGCGCCATGAGACGCTGGTGATCCAGCGGGACATGCGCCGCTGGGCCGCCTTGTGCCGCCCCGAGCTGGTTCTCGATCTGCACGCGCCAGGCGTGTGCGCGCGTGAAGGCGTGTTCCTGTTTCACAATCCGGGCGAGGACGAAACGGCGGAACGTGCGACCCAGGCTTGGATCAATGTGCTGCATCAGGAATTGACCCCCGACTTCGCCGCCGAAACCTTTGTTCGCAGCCCCAAGTATGCCTCGCGCTGGGAGACGCCGCGCTTGACCGATTTCGTTCGCGAGTCGTTCGGCTGTTCGGCGCTGAGCATCGAAACCCCCTATGCCGTATGCGGAACGACGGTTATGACGCCGAAACAGTATCGCGAAGTCGGTCGGCGCCTGGCGCGCGCCATCCTGAACCGATGGTAATCGGCAAACTTTTTGTCCGAAACAGAGATACAGGTTCTCCGGGAGGCGGGCCGCTAGCTAGACCTTGTCCGAAAAGGGGGGCTGTCAGAGCCAATTGTCATCCCGAGCTTGCGAGGGCGTTGGCGTTGGCGTGCTCGCAGCAGAAAAACTCGCTTATTTTAGGACTAGTCGGGGTGAAGCTTTGCTTGATTGTTAACAGCAATAAATGAGGATTGAAACATGCATCGGATAGGCATGGATTTGGGCGGGACCAAAATCGAGGGCATTTTGCTGGATGCGGACGGGCGCGAGTTGAAGCGACTGAGAAAACCGACACCGCAGGATCAGGGCTACGACGGCGTTTTGGGCAGGATCAAGGATATCCACGATCTGTTGGCCGCCGAGATTCAGGACGGGGACGGCCATACGTTCGGCATCGGAACACCGGGCGGCATTTCCGCGACGACCGGTCGGCTGTCGCTGTCCAATACGCTGTGTCTTAACGGGCGGCCGGTCAAGGCCGACTTGGAAGCGTTGCTGGAGCGTCCCATCGCCATGCAGAACGATGCCAACTGTTTCGCGCTGGCCGAAGCCATGCTGGGCGCGGGGCAGGGGTGCGAAACGGTGTTCGGCGTCATTATGGGAACCGGCTGCGGCGGCGGCATTGTGCATCGGGGCCAGGTGATGGTCGGTCGCCATTTTCGGGGCGGGGAATGGGGGCATATGTCCATCGATCCCGCCGGGCCGCCCTGCTATTGCGGACGGCGCGGCTGTGTCGAAAGCTACATTTCCGGCGGCGGCCTCGCGCGCCGTTACGAGGAACGGTTCGGCCGCAAGAAAGCCGTGCAGGCGATCGAGTCCGACTACGATGCGGGCGATCCGGACGCGCGATCGTTTTGCGAGGATTTTTTCGAGCATTTCGGGCGCGCCGTCGCCAACCTGATTACGGTGCTGGACCCCGACATGATCGTGCTGGGCGGCGGCGTTTCGAAGTTTGCGGCGCTCTACGAGCATGGTCCGCGCGCGGTGGCGCGGCATATTCTGGGCGACGAACTGACCACGCCGATTGTCCAGCACAAGCTCGGCGATTCCGCCGGGGTGATTGGCGCCGCGCTGATCGGGGTTTAGCCCACACTTGATCCCACTCTTAGTGCCTTAATCACGCCGTTCTGCCGAAAAAAACAAGAAATTGGAGGCGTGATTGTTTGTGAGTGTGTGGGTGCGTGAGTGTGTGTGGGTGAAAACTCACATACTCACAAACCCACATACCCACACACTTGGGTTGCGGGCGACAGCCCGCCTTGTTCGGTTACGCTTAGTCGAGTTTCTTAATCGGCAAGCGCCTGTGGAACAACGATTTCGCACAGTGCAATCGAAGCAGTTTACGGCATCTGAAGCCTGAACTACAAATGCCGAAATTCTCGAAAATCAGGCGTTTGTAGTTCAGCCTTCAGGCTGTTCCAGGCCATAATGCGAATTGCTGGTTTCGCAGTGATTCCGGTTGACAATTTTCACGCGAGCCTTCAGTATGTCGGCTTTCTAGTCGCAACAGGGATTCATAGGTTGGGTTTGCGCAGGATTAATCGATTCGATTCTGGCGAAATAACAAGAAAGGACTGGGTTATGGCGGACAGCATAGGCGAACTGGTGGCGAGGGCGAAAGAGGCGCAAAAGGCGATCGAGTACTGGCCGCAGGACAAGGTGGACATGATGGTGGCGGCGGTCGGCTGGGAATTGTATAAGGAGGAGAACGCGGTTCAGTGCGCCGAGATGGCCGCCAAAGAGACCAAGATGGGCGTTTACGAGGACAAGCTGCTCAAGCACCGCAAGAAGACGCTGGGCACGCTGCGCGACTTGCAAGGGGTCAAGACTGTTGGCGTAATCGAGACGGACGAGGCGAAAGGCCTGATGAAGGTGGCCAAGCCTGTCGGGGTCGTGGCGGCCATTACGCCGGTGACCAATCCCACATCCACGCCGGCCGGCAACGGCCTGGCCATTCTCAAGACGCGCAACGCGGTGATTTTCGGCGCGCATCTGTTCGCGCGCAAGACCACGGGGCTGGCCATCAAATTCATGCGGGCCGGACTTGAAAAGGTCGGCGCGCCGGTCGATCTGGTTCAGGAACTCCCTAAACCCACCAAGGAACGCATTCAGGAACTGATGGCGGCGGCCGATCTGGTCGTGGCGACCGGTTCCGGCGCATTGGTCAATGCCGCCTATTCCAGCGGAACTCCGGCCTATGGCGTCGGTGCGGGCAACGCGGTGTGCGTGGTGGACGAAACGGCGGACCTTGCGGATGCGGCCAAGAAAATCTTTCTTAGCAAGACGTTCGATAATGCCACCTCCTGTTCGAGCGAGAATTCGGTGGTGATTCAGGAAGGCGTGCGTGATCGCATGGTCGAGGCGCTCCAGGCGCAGGGCGGCTATCTGTGCACGGCGGCGGACAAGGCGGCGCTGAAGGCGACGCTGTGGCCGGACGGCTCGGCGCTCAGCCCGAAAATCGTCGCGCAGTCGGCGGCGCGTATTGCCGAAATGGCCGGCTTGCCGGTTCCGGACGGAACGCGTTTCCTCATGGTGACCGGCGAGCAGCCGTTGGAGGATGATTTGTTCGCCCGCGAAAAGCTCTCGCCAGTGGTTGCGTTGTGGACGTACGGGGCGTTCGGCGAGGCTGTCGAGTTGGTGGAACGCATCACGCGCAAGTGCGGGTACGGCCATTCCTGCGGCATTCACAGCGTCAACGACGAGCACATCATGGAGCTGGCCGTGAAGTCGCATGTCAGCCGCATGCTGGTGCGTCAGCCGCAATGCTACGGCAACAGCGGCAACTACGACAACGGCATGCCGTTTACCATGACGCTCGGCTGCGGCACGTGGGGCGGGAATATCACGTCGGAAAACATCACCTGGAAAAACTTCCTGAACACGACCTGGGTTTCCAAGCCCATCGAGCCGGTCGTGCCGGACGAAAACAGGCTGTTCGGAGATTATTGGAGCCAGTTCGGGACGTGAGGCAAGGCGGGCTTCGCCCGCAACCCAAGTGTGTGGGTCTGTGGGTTTGGGCGTGTGTGAGTTTTCACCCGCGCTCTTGCGTACTAGCACGCTCACAAACAATCACGTCTGCATCTTCTTGATTTTCTTGGCAGAAGCGGCAGATTAAGGCGCTAACGCGCAAGACGCGGCAAAAACGTAAACGGGAGAATTGTCATGGATGCGAAGCAACGATACGACAAATACATGATTACCAGCATGGTGGCGGGCTTCGAGCCGATCGAAGTGGAGAAAGCGGTTGGCAGCACCATGACCGGCGCCGACGGCAAGGACTATCTGGACTGTTTCAGCGGGATTTCGGTTTGCAATGCGGGTCATGGGCATCCCGAGGTGCTGGCGGCGGCCCGCGAGCAGATGGAAAAACTGGTCCATTGCTGCACGTATGTCTATTACAATCCGCGCGCGGGCGAGCTGGCGGAGATGTTGGCGGAAATCGCGCCGGGACGCCTGCAAAAATCGTTCTTAAGCAATAGCGGCGCCGAGGCGATCGAAGGCGCCTTGCGGCTGGCCAAGCAGCACACCAAGCGCAAGGAGGTCGTGTGTCTGGCCATGAGTTTCCATGGCCGGACAGCGGCGACTTTGTCGGTGACGGGCAATCGCGGCCGCAAGAAGGGGAGCGGTCCGTACTTGTCGGGCATCGCGTACGCGCCCGCGCCCTACTGCTACCGCTGTCCGTTCAAGCTGAAGCATCCCGAGTGCGGCATGGCCTGCGCCGAGCATTTGGATTACGTTTTGAAATACCAGACGGCTGGCGATGTCGCGGCGTTTCTGGCCGAGCCGGTCATGGGCGAAGGCGGGATCATCGTGCCCCCGCCGGACTATTTCAAAATAGCGGTGGATATTGCGCGCAAGGATGGCGCGGTTTTCATTTGCGATGAAGTGCAAAGCGGTTTCGGGCGCACGGGCCGGATGTTCGCCATCGAGCGTTACGGTGTCGAGCCGGAGATTCTGTGCATGGCCAAGGGCATCGCCGACGGGTTTCCGCTGGGCAACTTCATTGCCGTGCCCGAATTGGCCGACGCCTTTACGCCGGGCGATCATCTCTCGACGTTCGGCGGGAACCCGATCTGCTGCGCGGCGGCCATGGCCAACATTCGCGTCATGCGGGACGAAAAGCTGCCGCAGGCGGCGGAGGCACGCGGTCGGCAGTTCATGGACGGACTGAACGCGCTCAAGGAACGTTGCGCGCTGATCGGCGATGTGCGCGGCCAGGGCCTGATGATCGGGCTCGAACTGGTCAAGGACGCCGCCAAGACGCCTGCCGCCGAGGAAGCGAAAGCCGTGCGCGCGCGTTGTCGGGAAGAGGGCGTTCTGGTGGGGCTGGGCGGCGTATTGGCCAATGTCATTCGCCTGCAGCCGCCGTTGGTCATTACCGAAGACGAGACCGCTCGCGTCCTTGCCGTCCTGAAAAAAGTCCTGGCCGAGGTTGCCTAGGAGCTAG
>SLMC01000144.1 GCA_007133745.1 Kiritimatiellia bacterium | reverse complement strand
TTCCACGTGCAGGTCCACGGGAATGTCCATGATCATGCTCAAATTGACATCGCCGTCAGCTTTTGTCGCAGCGGGCTTGGCGTTTGCATCCAGCTCCGGCGTTTCCAAGCGGCTCACTTCGACCGGGGCCTCGGGCGCTTCCATATCGGCTTCATCCTGAACGTTCTGGTCAGGTGCGGTTTCCGCTGTTTCTTCCTGTGCTTTCTCGTCGGCCATAATGGATTCCTCCCAGGGCGGGCCAGCGCCCGCATCTCGAATTTCAGATTTCAAATTTAAAAGGGCCTCCGGCGCCGATACGCGACACCCGACTCGCGACGCCCGACGCCCGGCTTCGCAAGGCTACGCCGAGGCAAGCCTGCCGCCCTCTCCACGAACGTACCAACGCACGAACAGACGAACGCACATTCCATCCCCCCCCCTCCAACAACGAACGAAGAATTAAACAGAGCCGAAGGCCCTCCGCATTTCATCCTTCATCCTTCTCTTCCGCCGCTCCACGAACGCACCAACGCACTCACGCACGTTCCACGGCCTCCGCGCCCTATTCGGCGCCTTCCGGTCGCGCGCGAGCGAGCAGGCGCACGGCGAGCCGCCCCCTCTTTTTTCCGATATGCGCGGTGAACGCGCGGTTGCTGCCGATATGCACATCGAGCGGTTCGTCGTACTCGCGTTCCACGCAAACGACATCGCCCGGTTTCAGGCAGGCGACTTGCCGGGCCGTGAGCGCACTGGCGCCCAGCACGACACGCAAATCGAGCGGCACCGGCGTCAACGCCTTGAGCATCCGGGCCTTGGCCTGCTCCTCGTCCTTGCGGCCGACACGCCGATCCATGGCGGATAGCATGCCCTGGATGAATCCGATCGGGTAGCAAAGATTCAAGACGCCGGACACCGACCCGATATGGATGTCCAATGCCGCATTCATGCAGGATGTTTCCGGCGTGGTCAACTGAAGATATTCGGGGCGGGTCTCGTTGCGGGCCAAACGAAACGCGGTCGCGGAAATGCCGGCCCAGTCTTCGCTCAACTGATGGCAAAGCAGGTCGATAACAGGTTTGAACATGTCCATGTCCAGCGGCGTCAGGCTCTTGACCTCCGAAACCCCGTTCCCGCCGCCCAGCATGATTTCGTTCATGGCCGCAACGAGCGACAGACTCAATTCAAGCGCCACGGGACCATGGTCCGGTTCGGACTCCAGCCGAGCCAGATAGGCGGGATTGGCCAGAGACAACTCGAATTCGCCGTAACTGATCTGGTCCAGCGCCACCAGCTTGATTTCGAGCGAATGCCGCAACATGGCGGTCAGACGCGCCTGCAAACCGCGGGCCAGCGCTTCATGCGCCATCTCGATGGCGTGCCGCTGATCGGCCGACAGCAGATGCGGCTTGCGAAAGTTGTAGGCGACCACCTTGACATGCGCCTTCTTGTCTTTTTCAGGAGCGGCCGCCTCCTCCGACGCTTCCTCTAAAGCGGCGCCGCTGGCTACCGCCTCGCGCAGCGCATCCACCTCGTCTTGCGACAGTGTTTCCGACATGGCAAAAGCCCCGATTAAAGTCTTTCCGGCAAAGACACACGTTTTCGCGTGTATCTTTTACAGAAGATGAAACTACGAAACACGCGAAAAGCGCGAAAAAATGGTCTCCACATGATAAATTTTCGCGTATTTAGCGTATTTCGCAGTTAAAAATAAATTTGGGTTGCGGACAAAGCCCGCCTTGTTTCCTTAAAGCGGTCGGTACGGCTTGTCGCGCCGTAGCGATTTCACGAAGGCGGAAGCCCGACCCTCCCAACATATGCTTTCCGGTTTTATTTCCCGTATGATGCGCGGATCATTGGATCAGGTAATCCACCAGGTACACATCCACCACGGCGCCCTTCATGCGATTCCGAATTGCGGCATTGACCTCGTTCATGATGTCGCGCCTCAAACTGACGCGGGCTTCTGGACCTTCCAGCTCGTCCAGTGTTCTTCGACTGATGGTCGTGGAGACCCTGTCCGCCAGCAAAGGTTTCAAAGCCAGAAGATCCTCCTGAAGCTTGGCATCGCTCAACACCAGATGCGGCTTCATGACCACATAGCGCGTCGCCTTGGTTCCTAAAATGTTCACTCGAATCTCGTCCATGGGGAATGTTGTCGTCTCGCCCGTCTCCGTTTTCTTCAGGTCGGCTTCGATCGGCGTCGAACCCATGCGGCTGTTCACCAGAAAGCTGAGAAGGGGCGTGACGATCATGACCGCCAGGCCCACGGCGATCACCACGACCGTATTCATGCCGGACGAAGCGGGTGCGGGCGGCTGAGCCGGCGCCTTGTCTTCTTCGCTCCCGGCCGTTTCATTGGCGGTCGTTTCTTTCGGCTGTTCTTCGTCTGCCATGGCTGCATCTCCTTTGTTAAAGGCGCTGGTCGTCGATCAGCGGAGTCTTCCTCACGAAAAAGACGGTTTTCTGGGTCGGGCTCTCCCCGTCGGCAAACTCCATATAGAGGGGGGCGCTGTAGCCGACGGCGCGCAGCATGGCGCGGGGCACGCGCTTTTGCCGTTCCAGATAATTGATCACAGCCAGCGCCCGTCGGGCCGCCGTCATGCGGGCCGCCTGCGCATCGGCGCCCGCCGCCTCGTAACAGGCCACCGTGACCCGATATCCTTCCATGTTGTAGAAAACATTGCCGATCTTGTCAAGAAATTCTCGGCTTTCGGGACTGGGAATCCAGCCGTCATCCGGGAAGACAACAGGCGTGGCGATGCGTACGCTGTTGCCCCAGTCCTGTATTTCGGTATGCACAATGCCTTCGGCGTCCATTTGTTCGCGATCGAATTCGCCGCGCACATATCCCAGATGGTGGTCGTCGGGCGTCTCCTCGACCGCGCGCCCGATGTCGGGGCTGCCCCGCAACACCGCCCGCATATAGGACATGACGCCCAGCCCGCCGCCCTTGAGTCCGAATGCGGAATCCCGAATAAGGCCGAACCCTTCCATATTGTAGCGGGACACCTGCTCCTGACCCATGGTCAGCATGACAATGAAAAAAGCCAGCAATATGGTCATCAGCGAGGTGAATTGCGCCATGTAGGCCGGCGCCCCTTCTTCTTTGGGCGGCTCGCGTTTATTCATTGGGCTTCCTTAATTTGCGATCTTTGACTGTATTGACCTCGTTGACCTTAATGACCGTCGGGCCGTCGGACGAACGGATCGTTTTCCGACCCGCTCTACCGACTCCGCTATCGCCATTTGTCCTGGACGATGATGGCTTCCGGGGAAACGTCTCGGGCGGGGTCGCGACCGACAAGAATGATCTCGATCCGCTCGCCGGGCAGATCGACGTCATTTTCCCCGGTCTCGCCATTGATCAGGCGCGCACCCACGCCGAACCGGTCTGAATCCAAGCCGCCATGCTCGACCAACCGCTCCTGAAGGACGGCCGCGCGAGCCAAGCCGAGCCCCAACGGAGAGCGCACATCGTCGTCGCGAACAACCGTCGCCTCGGGAATAACGCCGACCACGCGCACTTCGTTGCGAAAGCCGGACAAAAAACCGCCCACCTGAACAAACAAATCCTCGTTGCCGGGCATCGGAACCGACCGACCTGGCTCGAACATCGGGTCCGTGTTGACGATGAACGCCATGCCGTCCTCGAGCATGCGCACGATCAGTTCCACTCGCACCTCGCCCAGTTGCGGACGGCCGAACCGACGCGCCACCATACGCGCATCCGGCAGAACAGCCGACAGCTCGCTAACGGAGAGCCAGTGCGGAACCTGCGATTCGCCCGTCATGCGCTGATGTGCGATGTCCTCGATTATCCTGTGTGTCGGTCCGGCCCCCAGCGCGCCTTTGAGCGAGCCAATCATGTCCATCAGTTTTTGCTCTTCGAGATTGGTAAACGAGATCAGCATGACAAAAAATGTCACCAGCAGCGACATGCAGTCGCCGAAGGTCATCATCCACAGCGGACACGTCGCGCCTCCGCTTGGTTTGCGTTTGCTAGGCACTGGCCAGATCCTCCCTGGTTTTGGGCGGAATGAAACAGCGCAGCTTGTCCTGGACCACGCGCGGGCTGTTGCCTTCCTGAATGGCCAGGATACCGTGCAGAATCATTTTCTTGACGGACGACTCCTCGTTCGTGCGCTGCTCCAGTTTGCCGGCGATCGGCAACGCGACCATATTGGCCACCAGCGCGCCGTACAGGGTCGTCAGCAAGGCTACAGCCATGCCCAGTCCGATACTGCTGGGATCGTCCAGCTCGCGCAGCATCTGGATCAGGCCGATCAGGGTGCCGATCATGCCGAATGCCGGCGCGTAATTGCCCAACGCCTTGAAGATGCCGTGCCCGACCTGATGCCGTTCCAGCATGTTGTCGATATCCTCTTCCAGCAGCGCCTTGATCATTTCGGCCGGATTGCCGTCCACGGCCATCTGGAACCCTTTTTTCATGAAATCGTCCTGGATGCCCTCGATATCGTCTTCAAGGGCCAGCATGCCGTCCCGTCGCGCGCGCACGGCGAAATCGGAAATGGTTCGGAACAACGCGGCATAATCGTAACCGGTCTCGGCAAACGCCTTGCGCACCACGCCCATCGTTCCCAGAATCTTGGGCAGCGGGAAATTGATGAGCGTGGCGGCCAGCGACCCGCCAATGGTTATCATCATGGCCGGAATATTGATGAATCCGGCGCCGCCGCCCATGATGATGGCGGCGAACACGAAAACATTCGCCACGATGATGCCGATAATCGTTCCGATATCCACGATAGGCTCCTGTCGGACAGTGTCTAGTTAGCAAGCCCCATGCCGTTTGCTCTTGTTATCCGCCAAACGAGTTGGCGCATTGTCTCGATCCCACCGGCCTTGTGCCGGGGGTGAAGGAGTCTCGATCCCACCGGCCTTGTGCCGGCGGTGAAGGAAGTTGAGGGTGGAGGACACAGCCCCCCCTCAACGTTTGCCTCCACCGGCGCAAGGCCGGTGGGCGGCCAAGCATTCTCGGTCGGATCGGTCATATCCGACGGATCGGCCACCGTATCACCCGTTCATCATTCCGCATTCATTCTTCATCCTTCTCTTCCAGCGGCCGAAGCCGTCCGTCTACGGATCCGGCGAGGGCGCGGGCCGTTGCAGGCAGGCGCGTCGGTAGGCCAGAACGCGTTCGGCGATTTCCGTCGGCGTTTCCTGCGTGAAAATGCGGTGACCGGTTGTCAATACAATTTGCGTGTCCGGCGTCGATTCCACGAGTTCGATCAGTTCCGCATTGACGTAATGTTCCTTGCCTTGCAGATCGGTGATCTGAATCATGGCTGCCTCCTTCCCAAGGGGTTATCGGACGGATCGGACCGATCGGACGGATCGCCGATCACGGGTCACCGATCACTTTCTCCGCCTCGATTACCGTTTCAGGTGCAACAATTCGGTGAGCATTTCATCGGATGTGGTAATGGAGCGCGAGTTGGCCTGAAAGCCGCGCTGCGTGATGATCATATCCGAGAACTCTTGCGCCAAGTCCACGTTCGAGTTTTCCAGGTAGCCCTGAAACACTTGACCCGTACCGGCTTCGCCCGGATTGGTAAAAGCGCGAATGCCGGCCGCGTCGTTTTGGCGGAACAGGTTGCTGCCCAGCGCTTCGAGCGCGCTGGTATTGTTGAAGCGGGCGAGCGCAATCCTTCCGTGAGCTACCGGCGAGGCGCCGTCGAGCGAGACGTAAATCATGCCGTCCAAGCCCACGC
>SLMC01000190.1 GCA_007133745.1 Kiritimatiellia bacterium | reverse complement strand
CGCGGACTGCTCAACGCGACAAAGTCTCTGCCAAATAAGACAAAACAACCGCGGAGGCACCGAGAAGACAACAAACTTTCTCTCTTGCTTTTTTCCGGGCATTCGCCTATTTCATTTTGATCGGCAAACAAAAACAAGGAGTCTGACATGGATATTGGACGTTTCATCGTGGTGGGCGAAAACATTCATTGCACACGCATTTTCAAAGTAGGCGGCAAATCGGTGCGAACCCATGCCGACGGCGTTTCGGAAATTGTTTTTTCGGCGAATGGCGAACGCCGTTCGCTGCTGGTTCCTCCCGTCTTCACCGAAGGCGCCGACTGGCAAAACGGCCGTGTCAAGCACTGCGCGGTAGCCATCTGGCAAGGCTGCTACGGCCCGCCCGCCGACCAGGCCGCCGGCGTGGATTATCTGCAAGCCCTGGCCAAGGCGCAAGAGGCGCGCGGGGCGGCTTATCTGGACATAAACGTGGACGAGTTCAGTTCCGATACCGAGGAACGCGTACGCCTGATGCAGTGGACCGTCGCCGTGGTTCAAAATGCTGTTTCGATCCCCGTCAGCGTCGATTCCTCCAGCCAGCCCATTCTGAAAGCCGGGCTGGAAGCCTGCGATCCCGAACGGGGCAAGCCCATGGTCAACTCCGTGTCGCTGGAACGCACCGACGCCCTGGATTTGGCCGCGCGTTGCAAAGCGGTCGTCATTGCTTCGGCCGCGGGCGAGTCCGGGTTGCCGGCCAATACGGAAGAGCGTTTGGCCAATTTGGACCGACTGATGCCGATGCTGACGGATGCGGGCCTCGAACCGGCGGACATTCATGTGGATCCGCTGGTGTTCCCCATCTCGGTGGACGCCGCCAACGGACGAGGCTTTCTGGACGCCGTCAAGGCCGTCCGCGAAAAGTACGGACCGGACATTCACATCGTGGCCGGACTCAGCAACGTGTCGTTCGGCATGCCCAACCGCAAACTGATCAATCAGGTCTTCAGTTGGCTGGCCGTCGAGACCGGCGCGGACGGCGGCATTGTCGATCCCGCGCAGATCAATCTGGAAACCTTGCGCGGATTGGACACCGCATCGGAAGGGTTCCAACTGGCGAAGGCGTTGCTGCTGGGCGAAGACGAATACGGCATGACCTTCATCGCCGCCAGCCGCGACGGCACATTGGGATAGGCGGGAACGCGGCGGCCGGCACGGCCTCGGCGTGGCCGCCAGGCGAAGACAGCGGTCGAAAAGGGGTTTCCAAACCGACCGAAGCAGCATCCTCGCTGGTTTTCATACGCGAGCCAGGTCTCGCTACACAGAGCGGCGCCAGGTCGCCGCACTCCAAACTTCCTTGCCTTCGTTTCCTTTTCTTCAACCTCTTTTGTGCTGCTTTGCAACTATTTCTTGCCAAAGAGACTTGTTTTTTGCGCGGGATATGGCTAGTCTATTTGTAACAGGCATAACAGATGAGGGGGGGAAGCGGCCATGAATGTGCGAATCTGGAACCTATTTTTTGCTTTCATGCTTTTGGGCGGCAGCGTTTGGAGCGAAACACCCGAAGACATTAGGGATCGCTCGAAATCGAAGCGGGCGCATGAGCGGGAAAAAGCGGCTTTGCATCGCGAATGGGCCGCCGTTATTGCGCGCGAGGAAGCCAAAGGGTTGCTGGATCGCGCGGAGTCGCTGCGACGCCAGGCCTATACGGAAGACGACGAGCGGCAGATTTATTATCGCGCGGCGGGGTCGCTGGAAAAAAGAGCTGGCGATATGTTTGGCCGTGCGGCGACGAATTTCGACCGGGCCGAAAGCAACTGGCGTGAAGTCGGACGCGAATTCCGAAAAATCAGCGAACAGGAAAGGGAAGATCAGGCCATGCGCATGGCTCGCATGGCGAAATCGCTTTCCGTCAACGCTCGCACAGAAGCGGCTCAGGCCTACGAGTCGGCCGCCAACGCCTACGAACCCGAGCAAGGCAACGACGCCATGCAAGCCCTGGCCAACCGGGAACGCGCCGCAGCCGTACGCGAGCAATTGGCGGAACTCGTTTCAAACTAGCGCCGATAGAACAGGCGGGCGCCGACGGGTATGGCGCCTTCCTTGACTTCGTCGCCGCGCTTGAGGGCGCCGTCGGGCCACAGATAATAGGTGGACGGATGGTTCCAGCGCGGGCCGCTAATGTCGAACGCGCTCCGTTTCTCCGTGACGGCGCCGCTCGCGACATAGCCGATCAGCACCCGCGTTCCCGTCGGCATTTTCTTGAAATCCGATTCGTTCATCTCGCCGCCGTGCCGCAAGCGGCCATTCGGAAAAACATAAAAGGTGGTCGGCTTGTTGTAGGCATTGCCGGCAATTTCCGAAGCGGTGTTCCCGTCCACGCCCAGCGTCGGCAAGCGTTCCTCCTCGTTGTCGCGCTGGGTTTCGCCCGGAACAACCCGAGTCCCGCTCGGCATGCTCCGCCATCGCCGAATTTCGTTGCCGCGCTGTCGTTTGCCGTCGGGAAAGATGTATAGCGTGTCCGCGCTGTTGTACTTGTCGCGGGCGATGTCCCAGGCCGAACGGCCCGGCGCAATAACGTTGCCGGCCTCGCCGGCGGAGGCGGTTGCGACAGATTCGGGTTCGGGCCCGTACAACATGCGAGCCAGGTAGGGGTCGGCCTCGACCAAACGGCCGGCACGAACGTCCGGATCGTATCCGGGCCGACGGTTCAATCCCAGTTTCTTGCGCACCGATGGGCGCGCAAACTGCATCCCGCACCGTTTCCGGCCGCGATGCGGCCGACGATGCCAGCGGTTCGGCGCGCCGTAGGCCACCATAGAGTGGGACAAGACGCGCTGGTCCGGTATCCGATACAGCCGCTGAAGCTGGCTCAACAGTTCGCGCAAGGCCCGGTATTGCGCCTCGTTGATATCCCGATTGTGATAGCCGACCACCTCGATGCCGATCGCGTACAGGTCCATGTCGGTCTTGTTGTTCCACATGCTGCGCCCCGAATGGAACGCGATTCGGCGCCGATCCACGGTGCGATGCACAACGCCGGCGCTATCCACCACATAATGGGCCTCGCCCCGTTCGCGAATCTTGTTGATGGACCCTTTGTCGGGCCCTTCGGTCGTGTGCAGCACGATATAGCGGGTTTGCCGGCGTATCGCCCGTTCGCTATTGCGAGGGCTGAGCGCATCGCGAATCTCGAGCCCGAACGCGCTCCCGCACGGCCAACCCAGCGCCAGCACGCACGCCACTCGGGCGAGCGACATCGATTTGCCTATATGCGTTCCACTCATCCGTTCGTCTCCGTATCGCGCTCTGTTGGCGATGAATGTCGCACGTTCACAAGAAGGCGATAACGGGCATTCTGGCAAAATAAACAAGCGAAAGTCAAGGGTTGACCATCGAATGTTTATCATTGGCGACTGTCCAAGGTTTATAAAAACATGAACGCAGAGAAGGTCGTTTTCCGTTCCTTCGTCCAACAGGTTACACGCTCTAAATCCCCGCTAATCCACCGGCTCTGCCGGTGAGAATTGAATTTTTGAAATTATTTCCTGACCTTGCGCGGCCGAGAGCTATCCCTACACGGAAACAGGTCCTGTCTTCCACTTGCGGAAGAGGTCGTCAACACGAAAAGGAGGCTTTCATGATGGAACGCATACTGGAACCGGTCGAAGCCTTATGCGATGCCGATGCGGACACCTACGACCGCCTGAGCCGCAAGCATCGCTTTTGCCTGGATAATCCTTTCATCGGCAAGGTGTTATCGATGGGCATCCGGCAAGGCCAGGCGTTGGATATCGGCTGCGGGCCGGGCCATGTGGCCGTTGATCTCGCCCGCCGCTGTCCGAATATGACGGTTTATGCCCTGGATCTGTCGGAAACCATGCTGAATCTCGTGCGGCGCAACGCGGAAAAAGCAGGCGTGGGCCATCGGGTCGTACCGATATTGGGCGACGCCACCCGCCTGCCGTTTCAGGATCAACGGTTCCAACTGGTCGTTTCGCTGCATACCCTGCATCATGTGCCGAACCCGGAACTGGCGCTCCGGGAAATCCGGCGCGTTCTGGCGCCGGACGGCGCTTTTCTGGTGCGCGATCTGCGGCGTCCGCGCTCGCCCTTGGTAACGAAGACGCTGGTCAACGGGTTTGGCGCGCTTTTGCGGTACGGTTCCGAAGAGAAGCGTCAATACTGGAATTCGCTCCGCGCGGCCTTGACTCCCGAAGAAATGGCCGGACACGTTCGCCAGGCTGGACTGGGCCGGTCGCGCATCTCGCGTCGAGCGGGCCATCATCTGGATGTCGCGCGCAAACCCCGCCTCTGCGCGGCGCGCTCCGCCATGGAAGCTCCAATGAAGACGCGGCGTCCGATCGCCATCAACAACAGCCTTTCGCACGGCATCTGCAACTGCAACTGCACGCTGTGCGGCGTCAACAAGCCCGGCTACAAGGGGCCGAAGGAATTCCAGCCCAAGTCGGTGACCGAAACGCTCGTCGCCCGGATCAAGCAGGCGGCGCGGCAGGGTCTGCTCGTCCGCTACGTGGCCAACGCGGGGGATGGCGAACCCACCCTGCACCCGGAATTCGGCGAGCGCATGGATATGTTCGGTGACATGATCCGCCAATGGGACGTGCCCGACGCGCCCACGCCGGAAGTCTCGGTGGTCACCAACGGGGTTCGGCTGCTGCGGCCGGGCGTGCTGGACGCCTTCACGCGCAATCCGCTGACCCTGATCGTCTCGTTCCCGACCCCGGACCCGGAATCGTACGGCATGCTGATGTCCGGCGATCCGCGCCGGGGTCCCGCCCTGCTGAAACATGTCGTGCCCGGCATCCGCGAGGCGCTTAAGCTTTACGGACAAGGCCGTATTCGGCGTGTTCAGTTCCATATCTCGCCGCCGGACCGCGACGTGGTGCGGCGGGATTTCGATCGGACCCTGCAGTTTTTAACGACGCTGGCACGGGAAGCGGGGGCCGAAACGGTCGAAGCCATCCTGTTTCCCGCCACGGCGAACCGGTCCGGCCTGATCCGCAGCACGGTCAAGGGCTGCGACATGTACGCCGATCTGATCCGACGCTACAACGGCAAGCGCATCGGCGGCGTACAGGTCCGGCTCAGCCTCAGCTTCCAGCGTTTTTTCCCGAGAATACGCGAGTTTTTCGATCTGCTCCGGGCCTACGACTATCCCTGCACGTGGAACGCGCAACTGTTCGTTACGGCGGCCGGCGACTCGACCTGCTGCAACGATCAGGCTGTGCGCAACCCTATGGGCAATCTGCTGCATGCGAGCCTGCCCGAACTGATGGCGAACAAGGAGCGGCACCGGCCCGGCCGCGTCTGCGCCGGTTGCGATCAGACGCCCGACAAGATTACAGGGTCCCGCCTGTTCGCGCTCTTCGGACGCCTGGCCATGCTGAAGCTGCGCCGGGCCGAAGCGAAGTCCACGCGAACCGCGCCCGGCTTGCCCGCGCTGGAACCCGATGGCATGTAGATCGTGAGTTGGAACACGTTATTGTTGAGGCGGGCTGTCACCCGCAATCCAAGTGTGTGGGTATGTGGGTATGTGGGGAAAGCGAGTCTGGACAGGGAGGATTGATCGTTCTCATCCTCGCAAACTCACGCACTCGCATGCTCGCACACAGAGCGCGCCGGAAACGATAAGCTAAGGATAGACGCATCATGACGACAACGCAAACATGTCTTGGCGAGCCGAAAGCAAAAGCGGAAGCGGCTCGGGTCGGCTG
>SLMC01000382.1 GCA_007133745.1 Kiritimatiellia bacterium | reverse complement strand
TTGCGGCATCGCAGGATGGCATTCTTGTGTTTACGGGACGCGGTTTCGACCATGTGCGCCTTTTCGATCGCGACGGCAATTATGCGCGAACCGTGTATCCCTTTCCGTCGGACAAGCTGGACAGCGTGTCGGGCATCACGTGGCACGAGCTGCCGGATGGACCCAGGATACCGATCAAGCCGAACTATTATCAGAGCACCTTGCTGATGAGCGGACACAATGCCGAGAACATTCGCTATCGGGAGGGTCGGTATCGGGGGGGGGGCAACCAGAACACGTTTTTCGGCGCGGCGGGGGAAGCGCTGGCTGTTTCCGGAAATCGTTTGGCGGTGATCGGGCATCGCTTCAGCCGGTTCACAACCGATGGCGGCGGGATCGAGGGCGCCGTCGCGCATGGTCCCGAGGTGGCGCTGCCCCTGGACAAGCCATGGACGGGGCATCATCTGGAAACGCCCGCGCAAGGCAGCGCGCTTAGAACACGGTCGCGCCCCAAGCGCGCGGCTATCAGTCCCGACGGCCGCTGGCTGTACTTGACCGCCTATCACGAGGGACCTGTAGGCAGTCGTGGCCGGGTGTTCTGGCACCGGCAATACCGGGTCATGCGCATGCCCTTTGCGGGCGACGAGCCGCCGACGGTTTTTGCCGCCGACTACGATGGCGGCGACGGGCCGGGCCGTTTCAACATGTCGGCGGATGTCGCCTGCGACTCCAAGGGGCGCGTGTATGTGGCCGATCACATGAACGACCGCATTCAGGTATTCGATGCCGACGGGACATTCGTGAAGAGCGTAGCGGCAAAGCGGCCCGCGCGCGTCGCCTTGCATCATGAGACAGACGAAATTTTCGTGTTCAGTTGGGGGCTGCCCCTGCATATGCAGGGGGACGGGCGCAGGGGGCGGCCCGGCCACGTCAATTCCAAGCTGTCCGCATACAATCGCTTTCAGTTGACGCATTTTTCGTCGTTGGACGACGGCGCCAGGGAACAGGTTTCCTGGGACTTGCAATCTGTCATCGGGTGGCAAGATACGCGCGCAAACCTGGAGCATGACGCCGTTGTGGATACGAGGTCGGACCCGATTCGTGTCTGGGCGTACGCGCCGTCGCCGGTCGGCGCGCGCCGGCCCTCCGGGCGCGGCCTGGTCCTGCTCGCCCAGGAGAATGGCGAATGGACGGTTAAGCGCGATCTGCGCGACGAAGCCGCGCGCGCCATTGTTCGCCTCAATCCGCCCGACCGATTCCGTCAGCGCCTGTATGTCAACCCCGCCGAGGACGGCATCGTGTACGTGGCCGAACCGAGCGGAGGCACGGATGTGGGCATGGGTTTCAAAAACCTGCTGCGCATGGATGCGAAAACCGGGCGCAGCCGTATGGTCGAGCTGCCCATGACGGTCGAGGACATGGCGTTCAGTCCCGACGGATTCGCCTATTTGAAGTTGAGGGACATGGTCGTGCGCTACGATCCCGCGACCTGGCGCGAAGTGCCGTTCGACTACGGCGAAGAGCGGCGCAATGCCGGCGCCGGGGTTCACAGCGGGTCGCGGTCCGCCAACGTGATCAGCGGCGCGGTCTTCCCTGGCGGCGGTCGTCATCACGGGGGCATCCACGTGAGCGCCGGCGGCCATATCGCCGTATCGGCGGTGTATGGCGTAGGCCCGGAATCCCGAAGGAGCGAAGCCCAGGTTCATGATGGCGCCGTTTATCGGACGAGGCTCTATCCCGGCCGTCGCTTTGGAGGGCACGGGGTCATACAGGTGCATGTGCTTGACCGGCATGGACGCCAGTTGCGCGTGGATGCCGTACCCGGACTGACGCAGCATGCCTACGGCACGGGAATTGACGCGCGCGGCGACATTTATCTGCTGGAAGCGCCCGCGCGCATGATCGCCGGCGAACTCTATTTCAACGATTTGACCGGGACGGTGATGAAATTCACCCCAGGACAGGCTCGCATGCTGGCGCCGTCGGGCGCGCCCGTTCCGTTGACTGCGGAGCCCGCTCGCCCTCGCGAACTGCAGTCCGCCTGGGTCGAAGGCGCGCACTGGTTCTATGGCGGCGTAGGCTGGAGCGGGTTCAACGCCGCCGACGGACCCCAGTGCCATTGTCCGAACCCGCGCTTTAAGATCGACTACTTCGCGCGCAGTTTCACGCCGGAGCACCATCGCTTCAACGTGGGCGTGCTGGACGCGAACGGCAACCTGATTCTGCGCGTCGGCCGCTACGGCAACGTGGACGATGGCGTGCCGACGGAGCATGAAGATGCAGCGGGCGACCCGCGCGCCTTGGGCGGCCCGCCGAATCCGCGTTCGATCGGCGGCGACGAGGTAGGGCTGTTCAGCCCGCGGGCCGTTGCAATCGATACCGACCGCCGCTTGTTCATATCCGATCTCGGCAACGCCCGCGTCCTGAGCGTCAAGCTCGGCTACCATGCGGAGGAGAGTCTGCCGCTGAGGAACGTGCCGGACGCGGGGGCGAAGCGCCCGTGAACGGTTACGAAAGTGAAAGAGGAGCGTGGTCCGAATAATACACACGCTTTTGCGTGTATCTTTTCAAGAATGAAGCTGCGAAACTCGCGAAAAGCGCGATAAATCGTTTTTGTCTTGTTTCGGTTCGGGTGCATGGCGTAGTATGGCGTTTTTGTTTGAGAGAACAGGGTTCAGTGTTCAGGTTTCAGGAAAGCAAGGCAATCAGCGCCTGCGGAGGAACTGGTGGCATAGGGATGGCCCCTGAAACGGGCCGATGAACCGAGAGAAAAATCGTCCCGCACGATGCTGGAAAACGACGGAAACGACAACGGGGAGACGACATGTCTGAAAAGATGAAGGCGCTGTTTTTTGAACGGGAAGAAGAACGGATTTCCGGTGTGTTTCTTGATACTGTTGCTGCGCTTCCAGGTCTTGATCTGGAACGCGTGCGCGGCTGCGAAGCCATGACGCCGAAGCAGGTTGCCGAACATATGCGGTCGGCGGATATTCTCCTGCTGTCCCGGTCGCCCAAAGTTCCCGACGAGCTGGCGGAAAATCCCGGCCGCCTGAAGTATATCTGCTACCTGCACGGCACCATGCGCAAGGTTATTGGAGTGCCGGTTATTCGCTCGGCAATCCATGTTACGAACTGGGGCGATGCCAGCGGCCCGGGCTTGGCGGAATCGTCGCTGACACTGCTGATGGCCATGCTGAAGGATTTGCCGAAGCGAATTTTGGCCGTGCGCAAGGGGGAAGGGCGCGGCATTCGAAGCGTGGGCTGGAGCCTGACCGGCCTGCGCGTGGGCGTGTACGGATTCGGGTTCGCGGGCCGTCAGTTTGTCAAACTGCTGGCGCCCTTTGGCGCGACCGTTCGCGTGTATGACCCTTATGCCAAGGACATTCCCGCCCCCTGCATACGCGTGGATTCGCTTAAGGAACTCATGGAAACATCGCAGGCCCTGGTGATTCATGCCGGCTGGACTCCGGAAACCGAGGGGTCCGTGACCCGCGAGCTGCTGGCTATGCTGCCGGATCACGGCGTGGTGATCAATACGGCACGCGGCGCGATTATCGACCAGACGGCGCTGTTCGACGAGTTGAAGGCCGGACGGCTGCGCGCGGGCGTAGATGTGTTGTGGCCGGACGACTTGCCGCCCGATCACGAAGCTCGCCAATGGGAAAACTTCATCTGGACCTGTCACGAGTTTGGCGCCAAGCCCTGGCCGGGCATGGAAAAGGAAGCGGAGTTGAGAAGGTCTCGTGTGCATTTGGACAACATTCGGGCGTTTGCGGAAGGCAAGCCGCTGAAGTTCGAGATCGACGAAAAACGCTATTCTTTAATGACGTGAACGGGATAAAGAGGACAAGCATGAAAAAAACGTATGGAGACAGGATTTATCTGGGAACGGTGCTGCTGGAAAAGAATCGATGGCTCAACGGGGTGCGCCACCCAAGCCTGCAGGTTTCCGACTGGGCCGAGCGGATCGCGTCCGACGGCTTTGACGGACTGGAGCTTTGGGAGAATCATGCCGTGCTGGCGTCGGAAGAGGAACGGGAAAAGCTCAAGGACTTGCCGGTTCCCGTCGCTCTGTTCAATTCATACGACCGCTGCGAGATGGAGACGCTGGCCGCTCGGCGTTTGGCGGCGGAAACGGCGCTGGCGCTGGGCGCGGAGGGCATGAAATTCAACTTCGGACGTGTTCCTGAACGGCACGAGCGCTATGTGGAGAACGTAAAGGAATGGCGCGCGATGCTGCCCCGCGACTTTCGCTTTCTTTGCGAATGCCATGGCGGCACGACGATGGAAAATCCGGAAAAGGCCGCCGCCGTGTTTCGCGAGCTGGGCCGCGAGGAGTACGAGATCATTATTCACGGGTTTGGCGGCGATGAGGCGGGGATACGCAAGCTGTTCGACTGCCATGGCGATCGGATTACGCATATCCACGTTTGCTTGTCTCCCAAAGGCCCGGTTCCCGACGAGGATGCGCGTACGCGAGTCGATCTACTGAAGGCGCTCGGCTTTCGCGGTTCGTTTACGATCGAGTTTACCGAAGGGGTCGGCGCGGATAACGAAGACGCCGAAACGCTGTATCGTCACGCCGTCCGCGATATGATGCAGTTGCGCCGTTGTCTGGCCGCGTGATGAGCAATCAGCGATCAGTAATTAGCCGAGCCTCTGAGCAAGCTCAGTTTTTTCGGGAGAGAGAGAATATCAACGGTTGCAGGTTTCGGGTTTCAGGCGCCAGCGTTTTAATCCCCTCTAATCCACCGGCTCTGCCGGTGAGAATTGAAAAGGTTCTACCCCCTTCGAGTGAGGGAATGGCAAGGCAGGCTCTGCCGTACAAAGCAGTATGGCCATGCTCATTCCTCTGCGCGTATGGGGCGACGCGACCGATAGCGGGCGATCAGCGTACGGGTCGAGCTGTCATGCGTTCCGGTTTCGGATGTGTCGGTCAGTTCACCTAGAATGCGCCCGGCCAGAACCTTGCCCAGTTCGACGCCCCATTGGTCGAAAGAAAGAATGTTCCAGATCACGCCTTGCGTGAACACTTTGTGTTCGTACAGCGCGACAAGCGCGCCCAGTGAGTGGGGGGTCAGGGCGTCCATCAGAATCGTATTGGTCGGTCGATTCCCCTCGAACGTCTTGTGCGGCACGAGCGTCTCCGGTACGCCTTCGGCGCGGAGGTCGGTCGCGGGTTTGCCGAACGCCAGCGCTTCGGTCTGCGCGAAGAGGTTGGCCATGAGCTTGTCGTGATGATCGCCCAGGTTATGCGCCGGCCGGATGCAGCCAATGAAGTCGGCGGGAACCAGCTTCGTGCCCTGATGCAGCAACTGATAGAAGGCGTGCTGTCCGTTCGTCCCCGGTTCGCCCCAGACGATCGGGCCGGACTGGCGTGTCGCGCGTTGTCCGTCCCGCATGACGCTTTTGCCGTTGCTTTCCATGTCCAATTGCTGCAAATAGGCCGGGAACCGGTCCAGATACTGATCGTAGGGCAGCACGGCATGGGTTTCGGCGCCGAAAAAATTATTGTACCAAACGCCGAGCAGGGCGAGCAGAACCGGCATGTTGCGTTCGAACGGGGCCTCCCGGAAATGGCAGTCCATGGCGTGAAAGCCCTCGAGCAGCTCTATGAATTTTTCCGGCCCGATCGACGCCATGATCGGCAGACCGATCGACGAGGTCATCGAGTAGCGGCCGCCGACCCAGTCCCAGAATCCGAACATGTTGTCCTTGTCGATGCCGAACTTGACGAC
>SLMC01000447.1 GCA_007133745.1 Kiritimatiellia bacterium | reverse complement strand
CCCTTGCAGCGGACGCGACAGAGCGCGTCCCTCCAGCCGCAAGGGGAAAACGCCTGCGACATCACTGGAGGGCCACGCTCCGTCGTGGCCGCGGCCTTTCCGCAACAGGGCCTAAATAATATACACGCTTTTGCGCGACTGTTTTTTACAGGGAGACCGGGAAGGGCGGGAAGGAAAGAAACACTTGTTTCGGAAGCTCACCGGGCTCCCCGATCTTCCTGTAGAAACAGTTTTGGGTTGCGGGCCAAAATGCATGACAATCTTGCAGGTTGAAACAATGCGACACATAACAGTGGCCGAGCCTACGGTTCGAAGCGCAAGCAACGGAATAGCGAGCGCGCTGGCGGGGCTGTTTGCCGTTCTTGCCTTTGGCGTCGCGACAGCCCGTCCCGCGCAAGGCGCGAGCGTCCGCGAGTCGATGGGCGAGACGTCGTCGTCGCTAGCGTCTGTCGTTCAGCGCGAGGATAGTGCGGATATCGTTGTTGCGCCGACAGCCGATGAAATACGCCAAGATCGTTTGGATCGGAAGACGCGCATCGAGCGTGCGGAAGACCGGTTCAAAGCCAAGGTGTTTTCCCTGTTCGAACCGCCGATAGGACCGCGAGCATGGGCTATAGCCATGGCTCTGTGCCTGGTTTGGGGCGCCGCCCATGCGTTTGCTCCCGGGCATGGCAAAGTTCTGGTCAGTTCCTATCTGGTCGGGGCCAAAGGATCGTATGCGCATGCGGCGCTGCTGGGCATGATGGTGACGTTTACGCACACGTTTCTCGTGCTGGTGTTTGCCGTGGCCGCCTTTCTGATGCAGGATCGCTTTGTCTATCCGATTTGGCTTCAGCCCGTGGGCGCGATCGTTATTCTTGTGGTTGGCGTCAATCAGATTCGACTGGGACTCGTGCGTATGCTGCATGCCGACGGACATCGGCATGATCATGACCACGGTCATGGCGGCGTCTCGGGCGATCACGATCACGATCACGAGCATGTGCATGATGCATCAGCAAACGGGCACGTTCATTCGCACGGTTTTCTGTTCAAGCATCGCCATGCTCCGGCGAAGGTTGGCGATGGCACAGCGCGTACTCGCGATATTTTGATGCTGGGGGTTACGGGCGGAATTGTTCCGTGTCCGGCCGCCATCGTGATGCTGTTGCTGGCCTGGCAGCTCGAGGCGCCGTCTCTGGGGTTGGCGTGTTTGCTCAGTTTCAGTGTCGGGCTGGCGCTGACCTTGACGTCTGTTGGATTCCTGGCCGTGTCCGGAACGCGGCTGGTTCTCAAATGGCTTTCGCGCGAACGATCCGGGCATGTGCATCGTCTGCGCATCGAGTCGGTCATGCCTTTGATCGGGGGTATGGTTTTGATCGTTTTCGGGCTGGTTTTGCTGACAAGATATTAGCGACAGAAAGGGAGACGGATAATGAAACGACGCTCTTCGATTGTTCCTTTCCTGAGCGACCATGAAAACAATGTGTTCCATAACCGTGTTGTGCGATAACCGGGTGCATGATCCTGGCTGTGTTGCGGAACACGGGTTCAGTCTCTGGCTCGAAACGTCCGGAGGACGTGTGCTTTTCGATACGGGATCGGGCAAGGGGATCGGTCGGAATAGCGAACGGATGGGGATCGAATTGAGTGGCGCCGATGCCCTTGTGCTCAGTCACGGGCATGACGATCATGTTGGCGGCTTGTCCTGGGCCTGGTCGCAGGCGCCGCGCGCCCGCTTGTTCATGCACCCGGCGGCCATCGCGCAGCGGTACAGCATTCGCAACGGGAAATCCCACAGTATTGGCATGAACCGCGAAGCGCGCGCGATCGTCGAATCGCGTTTGGAATCGATTGTCTGGACGGCGAAGCCGACGGAAATCGTGCCCGGCGTGTTCGCGACCGGCGCCATTCCGCGCCATACCGGCTACGAGGATACGGGCGGCCCGTTCTTCCTTGATGCGCAAGGGCGCGAACCCGATTCCGTAATTTGTCCTTGTTGCGGGAAGGGGGCTTTGGACATGGGCTTCGCCGGAAAGCACAGCCCTTAGGGGTTCCACTACGAACGTTTGTCGTCAACGCCGTGAGGCGTGTTGCAAGGTTCGGGCTTTCCGTTTTTTTCATAAAACACCTTGACGCACCATGCGCATCCGTCTACAGTCATACAAATTTTAAAAAAGTCATACTGGCTCAAGGAGGCTGGAGATGGGGAAAGCGAGGTGGCGGACGGGTGGATGGATGGCGGTATCGGCGCTGTGTTGCCGGCTGGCTTGTGCGGCGGAACCAGAGTCGGCCGTGGGCGAAAGGCGTCCCGTTGCGGGGAAGGACACGCCTGTGCAGCTTGCGCCGATTCATGTGGTGGAACGGGCCGACTCGCCGTTGGCGGTGGCGCCGGGTGCGGTCGAAATTTCACGGGAGGAGATCGGATCGCAGCCGCATTTGTCGGTATGGGAACAGGCGGCTAGTCATGTGCCCGGCATTCATTTCACCCGCCGCGCGCCGTTGGGATACGGAATCGGCCCGGGATCCGGCGGCGGGGTTGCGATTCGCGGGTCGGCAAGCGGTCAGCGCCATATCGTTCTGATAGACGGACGACCGGACACCATGGGAATCTTCGGGCACACCCTGAACGACGCCTATTTCTCCTACAACTTGGAACGCATTGAAATTGTCAAGGGGCCGTCCGCTTTGCGCCATGGCAATTCCGCCATGGCCGGTTCCGTCAACCTGGTTCCGTACCGTGTCTCGGAGGGTCAGGAAGTTCGTATCGGTGCGGAGTACGGACGCTGGAATACCTGGCGGGCGTACGGAGCGTTTGGCGGACGCCATGAGGCGTTGGATTACGGGCTGACTTTTTTCGGGGCCGCTAGCGACGGGCATCGCGACAATAGCGCCGCCGAAGGGCGTGGCGGCGCGATTCGGCTAGGGGTCGCTCTGGACGACGCATGGCGTTTGGACGCCGATGTTCGCTACAGTTATATCGACACGCAGGATCCGGGCACGGTCGAGGAGGTCGAATTTGTCCGCAGCCGGGGAGAGTCCTTGGCCAAGTATTCCCAGGTGGAGCGATCGGGTTTCGATTTGTCATTGCGAAACCGTTCTCACGAGCGCAGCGGGTTTCTCAAGGCGTACATGAATTATGGCGATCACACCATACGCAACGGACTGTCTGCACCCGGGATGGGAACGACCATGTCCAATCGCTACTGGTACGACTCGTGGGATCGGACGTTGGGCCTGTGGGCCGAGCAGACATTTCCGCTTTTCGGTCGCGGCGGGCGCATGACGGCGGGCGCGGATGTTCGGCAATACGCCGGCGATCCCGTTATCACCACTCCTGAGCCCTCGATTCCGGCCTGGGCGGCGCGCGATCCCGCGCGCCGCGAACAGGTGGAAGCCGCCGCCTACATGATCGCGGAACGTTCTTTTTTCGCGGAAATGTTGCAGGTCGGCGGCGGGCTGCGAATGCAGCATCACGACCGGTTCGGCGAAAAATACATTCCCGCCGCTGCCGTTCGGTATTTGCCGGCGGAAGGAACCGTCGTGCGCGTTTCCGCCGCTAGAGGGTATCGCGCCCCGACTTTGGCCGAACAGTATGTCGTGCCGGTCGCCAATGAAGACTTGAAAGCCGAACGCATGACGAATTACGAGATCGGATGGGAGCAGCGCGCGGGCGAAATGCTACGTTTCGATTTGACCGGTTTCTATCACGATTTCGACAATTTGATTGCCGCGGAAAGCCTGTCGGGCGATGGCCGTCCGCCGTTTCAACTGAAGAACAGCGGCGCATACTCAGCGTGGGGGATGGAGGGCATGGCTCGGGTTCGGCTCGACGACCAGTGGACGTTCGGCGCCGGATTCGCCTATGTGGATCCCGACGATCGCACGGCTGGCGTCCCTTTGCTTCAGTACAAGGCGGATATTCGTTTCCGCTGGCGCGAGCGATGGTCGGCCAGTTTGAACGCGGAAATCGTGCGCGATCTTTACGCGTCGGACAACAAGGACAACCGGATGGACAACTATGCGAATGTGGACGCGATGGTTCGGGTTCGTCTGTCCGAGTTCGATGCGGTGTACGGGCGAGTGGACAATCTGCTCGACGAATCGTACGAGACGGTGCCGGGAAAACCGATGCCGGGACGCGCTTTGTATGTCGGGTTCCAAAAGACATTGTAAGGCGGAATGTGTCCGCCATCCGAATATAGGGAACAAAAGGCAACGAAGACAACAAAGTTAACAAGGAGCGGGAAAATGAGCAGAACAGTTTGGCGGACGGGAGCGATGTTGGCGACGAGCGCTTGGCTTGGCTATTGGGCGTGCAGCGGTTGGGCGCATGAAGGGCACGATCACGGTCCGGCCCGGCGGCGAACAGGCTCAACGGCGGCTTTGGACCTTGAGGGACTCAAAAAGTTTCATGGCCATTTGGGGCCCTATCTAATTTTGGGCGCTCGTGCCGTGGAGTTGGCGACGCAAGGGCTGGGTGTGCCCGCCACGCGGCTGAGCGCCGTGGTTTCCTGCCACTTGAACAGTCCCGAGCGTTGCATGGCGGATGCCGTGCAGTTCTGTTCGGATGCGACGTACGGACGCGGTCGAATTGCGGTGCTGCGCTCCGCCGTTCCTCGCATGCATTTTGTGGATCAGGAGACGGGCGATACAGCCGTTCTGGTCCTGACCGACAAGGCCAGAGCCTTGCTGGCCCGTCTGCCGGGCTATTCCGGGCCGGGGACGGATTCCGACCAAAAGATCGAAGCGTTGGCTCGCGAAGCCGCCACGATGAGCGCGGCCGAATTGTGGCAATGCCGCGTATTGCGGTTGTCGGACCGCTAAATAGTTCCTGTTGCGGAAAGGCAGCGGCCACGACGGAGCGTGGCCCTCCAGCGATGTCGCAGGCGTTTTCCCCTTGCGGCTGGAGGGACGCGCTCTGTCGCGTCCGCTGCAAGGGCCTTTTCGCAACAGAAACTAAACAGAAGCACTTCGCATTATGGCGGCGGGCTGCCCCCGTAGAAGCGGCGCCCTCGCCGCTTTCCGAAGGTTTTCACGCGGCGGGGGCGCCGCGTCTACGAAGTACGCCGATGGTTTCAGCCATAATGCGAATGGCTGGCTAAATAGCCATGCCCAATAAACCGTGGCGAGCGGGGCAGCCGATCTGCGTTCCCTGCGTGTTTTCCCCGATGTTGCAGCCGCGCGTGCATTTGCCCTTGACTTTCGGACGAGGGCGTGTATGTTCGGCTCCACTATGAAAATACTTATTATAGGCAGTGGCGGACGCGAGCATGCGCTGGCGTGGAAACTTGCGAACGATAGTCGGCGGCCGGAGATTTTTTGCGCGCCGGGCAACGCCGGAACGGCGGCGCTCGCGACGAATCTGCCGCTGGCGGCGGAGGATATCGACGGGACGTTGAAGTGGGCGGTCGAGCATCGTCCCGATTTGACGGTGGTCGGGCCGGAAGCGCCGTTGTGCGAGGGCATAACGGATCGTTTCGAGGCGGAGGGACTGCGCGTGTTCGGGCCCTGCAAGGCGGCCGCCGCTTTGGAGGGCAGCAAGGCCTTTTCCAAGGAAATCATGGAGGCCGCAGGCGTTCCGACGGCGGAATCGCGATCTTTTTCGGATTACGAGACGGCTGCACGCTATGTGCGGGAACGCGGTGCGCCCATTGTGGTGAAGGCGGACGGGCTGGCGGCCGGCAAGGGCGTGTACGTGTGTTCGGGCATGGCGTCGGCCGACAAGGCGTTGCGGGAGATCATGGTCGACCGGATTTTCGGCGAAT
>SLMC01000337.1 GCA_007133745.1 Kiritimatiellia bacterium | reverse complement strand
TCTCGCGCGTTTCGGACGCATACAGGTCCGTCTGCGTTTGGGCGCTTTCGGCCAAAGCCGCCGCTCGGCTCGAACGACTCAGCACAACGATCCCGACCGATACGAACCCGATCAGGATCAGCAGCGTCACGAAAAAAAAGACGCCGCTTAGCATGAACAGCGCGCGCCGGGCGCGCCGACGTTCGGTCGCGACATAGCGCTGCACCAGCGTCATGGTCACGTCCCGGTCCAGCGGACGCGGCAGCGCGTATCCGTCGGGCGTCCGGGGAAAGGCGTCCTGTTCAGCATCCGGACGAAGTTCATCGTTCGTTGTTCGTCGTTCGTCGTTCATCGTTCATCGTTCATCGTTCGTTGCTATTGGACCAAGTTGACCTTACTGACCTTGTTGACGGACCGCCGGCCACAGGGGATGACCCGGTGACAGGATGACACGGATTACTTTCCACACCCGCGAATGCCCGCCTAATCTTTCGTCCTTTCATTCCTCGCTTGCCGTCTCCACCAGTTGACCGATGACGATCGAGCCTGCGACCGCATCGCCTTCCTTGCCGGGCGTCACATTCAGCCTCAACACCTTGAGCAGATCGGGCGACTGGCGCAAGCGGTACAGAAACGTGATCAGTCCGTTCATCGTGCTCTCGAAACGGCCGATATCCACAACCAGTTCCCGATACGGTGTGGGTTCGCCGTCCGTCTCGCCCGCGCGCCGATCCTGCATGGACGCGATCACCAGCCCGCTCGCGCGCGCGAGGTCGTCCAGGCGTCCTTTCAGCGCGTCGATCGCCTCGGCATCGGAACCGACTTGCGCCAGCCGTTCGCGCCAGGCATCGTATTCGGCCCGGACCTGCGGTTCGGTTTTCAGGATGCGGCGGTTAAGCGCCAAAGCCGTGTTCTGACTCTCGACAGCCAAGGTCATGGCCTCGATGCGATCGGCGACTCTTTGAACCGCCAGCCGATCCGCCAGCACACCCCCGACAAACAGCAGGGCCAACGCCAATCCGGCCTTCTCGCGAAATCCCAGCTTGTCCAGTTTCGCCCACATGATTGTATCCCATCCTTCTCAGGCGGCGGAGCCGCAACTTAAGTGTGTGGGTATGTGGGTTTGGGAGTATGTGAGTTTTTACCCACACACTCACGCACCCACACACGCTCCCCGCTCCCCTTCCGCGCTTTCCGCGCATTCCGTGGTAAAAAAATTCCGTGTCTCCGTGCACTCCGTGGTAGAAAAATTCTTCCCTCTTCCACGAATTCATCCTCCAGCATGCGCAGCTTGCGGATGGACGCACCAACACACGAACACACCAACGCACGATCTACGAACACACGCCCTCTTCCCGCGTTCCCCGCCTGCTACTCGACGTCGCCGCCTGCCAGCGAACAGGCCACCCGGAACCGGAATCGGCCCGTACGGGCGTCCTTGGTGGTGGACCCTTCCTCTTTCACGTCCCGGAACAAGGCCGCGCCTTCAAGATTGCGCACCAGCGCGCGCACATCCTGAATCGTTCCGCCCGTACCGGACAGCAGCACGCGCAACCGTTCCCCGTCGTACTCGAGACTGTCCAGAAAAATGTCCGCCGGGATCAGCGGATGCGTCTCCGCCAACACGCGCGCAGCCGACGTCCGCGTATCGTCATACGCGCGCGCCTTGCTCGCGACCGCCCGCATGCGCTCGATCCGCATGCGCGCCGGTTCCGACGCCTGGAATGCGGTCCGCAACGCATCCCGTCGCGCCTTCAGAAGAAAAAACTTGACCGTCGCGAACAGCGATACCGAGACCAGCACGGTCACGAGCCATAGGCCGAACGTTGTCAGGAGCCGCGCTTTGCGGATCAGCTCCCGGCGCTGGCGCACAACGTCGGGGATCAAGTTGATTTCGAGCTTGTCGGGCGCCGCGGCCAAGCCGAGCGGAGCCGCCAGCGAAAAGGCCTGGAGCGCGGGGTCTTCCCTCGAAAAGGAAGGCGGCCATTTTTTAATGCGCGTCAGGGGATCGCGCGCCTCGCACGGAACCGCCAGACCTTCGGCCAAAAACTCGCGCAGTTCCGCCGGACACGCGCCGGATACGGTCAATCGGCCGGGTGTCGGCCCCGCCGCGTTTTCCGCGCGGCTCAGCTCTAGCGAACGCCGAATTTCCTCGAGCAACTTGAGCCGGGCCGCGTCCGGATCCGCCGCCAGCAGATCGGCGCCAACCAAAATGCTGCGACTGTAAACGGGGCGTCCGCCCGTCACGACCATGAAATCGGAATAGTGGGCGTCCACATCCAGCACGGCGGTCGGTTCGCCGGCGGATTTCGAGCCGCCCGCCGCGCCCGCCGCCGACAGCAAGCCTTCGGAGCTGATGGTCATGCGCTCCGGTTCGAGACCCGCCTCTTCCATGACATGAAAACGCTGACGCAAGACGCTGCGCTGCACGATCACCAGCATGACCCGAGTATAGCCGGACCGATCCGAACCCGCCAGCCGATAATCGTAAAGAATCTCGTCCTTGGAATAAGGCGTCTGACGCGCCGCCTGAAAATCGACCATGTCCGCGATCTCGGCAGGATCGACGGAGGGCATTTCCAGACTGTGCACCGTAGCCAGCGTCCGGGGCAGACAGGCCAGAACCGGCGTTTTGCCGATCTTCCAACCCTTCAGAACCTTCGCGATGGTCGGCGATAGGTCGTCCGAAAAACGCTCGAATCGGCTGACATGCAGCCGAGCCAACCGTATCCCGGATCGCGATGCCGTGACATCGAGCATCTTCAGCCAATGGCTGCCGATCTCGATTATCAATACCGGTTGACCCGCTCGCGCTCGCATAGTCATTAACGCCTTTCCCGACCGTTGTTGCTATAAACCCATTCGCACAGAGCCTGCAGGTTCAGACTCTGATGGGCGGACTGAAAGTCCGCCCTACGTCCGAGCAGCTCTTCCGTGCCGGCGCGGACGCGCTCCTGACAGGGCGAAGGCCTTGCGAAGCCTGTTCCGCGTCCGGCCCTTCCGGCTCGGGAAGCCGAGCCGCTCCGTCTGATTGCGGAGCGGACGCGCTTCCGCGTCCGGCCTTTCCGGTTCGGGAAGCCGAGCCGCTCCACGAACGCACCAACACACGAACGCACGAACACACGAGCGCACCAACGCACGATTCTCGCACCCACCTCCGACTAGAACTCGCGCCAATCCGCTCTCGCCATGCGATGCCGATCCAGCACGAAGGCGATGCGCCGGGTCGTCCCCCCGCGCTCGTCAATCTCGGTTCCGTTCGCCCGTTCTCCTGTCCGTCCTTCCGCCTGCCCGCTGAAAAACGTGGACTGCAACGTCGCGCCGCCCAGCATGGCCCGCAACACAGCCCGTTCCTGCGCCGACACGGCGGTAAAACTTTCCAGATCCTTGAGGATAGCCGTTTCACTGGCCGCCTTGAACACCCGACCCGATTCGCGGTAGCGAGCCAGTTTGAGCGCCAGCGATTCGCGTGTGGCCGCCTCGCCCGCTCCGGCGCTGTCGGCCAGCGCCAGCAATACCGGCCGGGCCGCCGCATTGAGATTGATCTTGCCCGTACCGTACAGCGTCGCGTAAGGCCGCACCCGCTCGAACACCTCCCGGCTCATGCCCTGAACCAGCAACAGCTCGTGCAGCGACTCGAACGGACCTATCGACCTGACTCCGCCATCCTTCAAAACGCGACCATACCTGCCTTCCGCCTCTTTTGTCAACCCCTTATCGTTGTCGCCCCGTTCGTCGAGAATCCGCTGCGCCAAAGCCGCCGCCGCACCGCTATCCAATCCGCCCGCTCCCCGAAACAGAGCGGCCAACAGATCGCGCCCGGCCTTGTTGACATTCACCTTGGCTTCTTCTCCGATCAGCCCGTACCCGCGCTTGACGGAGCCGTCGGCGAAAACACGGGGATAAGTCACGGAATAAAAGCCCTCCCCGAGCCGCACATCGCGAAACCGCGCCTCGTCGTCCATCCACCCGTCCCATTCGGACACATCCGTCATCAGAACCGTCATGGCTTGATCGACCCCGGCCCGCGCCGTATCGTAGGCCACGCGGTCGTTTCTCAGAAACCGGGCGAAATGCATCATGCCGGCCACCCGCGCGTTGACAGCCAAGGCCAAGGCCGCCAGAAAAAACAGCGTCCACAAAGCCAAAATCAACACGCTGCCCCGCCGCGCGGGACCATTAAGTTTTACGGTTAAACTGTCTTTCGCCTTCACAATGCCATTCCCCGAATAAACGCCGTTTTCCCGGCGGCGCAAAACCGACGTTCGGTCAACCCTACGTTTCACATCGTCAACCGCTCTCGTCGCCCGCTATCGTCAACCGACTTTCTTCCCCCCCTCGTCCCGCCCGCCGCTCGCGCGGCGGGCGGGACGAGGAGGGGAGCAAACGCGATCCGGGGGCGTTGCCCCCGGCTTTGTTGCGTAACCCCTTCGGGGTTGGCGTTCAATCTTACGCCGTTGTCAACCGTTCTCGCCTTTCCTGACCTGATGACCCGCCTACGCAAAGCCTTCCGCCTTCGCAGGGCCTACGGCGCGACATGACGGCGCGGCAAGGCCCGATGACGCGATGACCCGCAGGCTACAGACGAGTGACAGTTTACAAATCCACTTTCCACCGCACGAACACACGAACGCACGTTCCCCATTCCCCTTCCGCGCTTTCCGCGTTTTCCGTGGTAGAAAAATTCTTCTCTCTTCCACGAACGCACCAACGCACGAACGCACGTTCCACTTTCCACTCCCTCAGTCCTCAGTCCCCTGACTCCGGACGCCACTGGCGCCACGGCAAGATTACGGTTCGGGTCAGGGCCGTGCCGGGTTCGGCGTCCAGCAGTCGCAAACGGATGCGGACGCCCAGCGGCATGTTGGTCGGCTGATTCCATTCCGTCATCCACGCCGCCGTGCCGCCGGACTCGGCGTCGGCATCCGGGAATTCCAGATATTCGAACGTCGCGGATGCGACGCGGGCGATCCAGCGTTCGGCGCCGTCGCGCGGCCATTCGGCCGGAACGGGGAACGGGCTCGCCTGCCGGAACAGCGCCTGCTCGCGCGTGTCGTGCCAGTAGCGCACGGCGCCGAGTTGTTCGCCCGGCCCGACCCCGCCCGTCGCGTCGGCAAAATCCTGCACCACAGGAAACGTCAACGCACGCGATTCGCCCTCGAACGGCAGGCCGCTAAAACGCCGGGCATTCATCAAGTCCCTATGCCATACGCCCAACTCCGCGCGCGTCGCCTCTTCCGTCCGGGAGACCTCCATGGCCGCGCTCCAGACCCGTACGCCGGCCGCGAACGAGGCCGCGATCGCCCCGATCACCAGAGTCAGAATCGAAATCGCCACCAGCAGCTCCAGCAATGTGAAGCCGCACGCACGCTTTCGCCTGTTCCGTCGCATAGGTTCCGCCCCGTTCATTCCGCTATATCCATGCACATTCGCACTGCCATCCATCCGCTTCATTAACGTTTGCGCCCTGTCTTCCGGTACAGTTGATGGGGCCTGGTCCGTGTTCTGTCCGGCAGTCCGACGGATCGGTCTTATCCGACGGATCGGACACCCATTATTCATATCTCGCCATTCTCTTCTGCCCGCTCCACGAACGCACATTCCCCTTCCGCGTCTTCCGCGTATTCCATGGTAGAAAACTCTTCTTTTTCGCGCGTTTCGCAGTTAAATAGTTTCTGTTGCGAAAAGGCCCTTGCAGCGGACGCGACAGAGCGCGTCCCTCCAGCCGCAAGGGGAAAACGCCTGCGACATCGCTGGAGGGCCACGCTCCGTCGTGGCCGCGGCCTTTCC
>SLMC01000312.1 GCA_007133745.1 Kiritimatiellia bacterium | reverse complement strand
TTCTGCAGCCATTGCGTGTTGTTCTCGCTGCCGTAATGGAAGTCGGGCGGACACAGCGTGCCGCCTGCTGCCAGGCAGTCGGCTTCCCTGACCGCCCATTGCGGCAGTTTCTGCTGGGGCAGGATGATGAAATACTTGTCGAAGGCTACGGCGGCATGGCCGTCGTCGGAGGGGACCATCACTTCATGCAGCTTTTCACCCGGCCGAATGCCGATAATGTCGATTTTGCAATCGGGTCCAATCGTTTTGGCCAATTCGTCAATGCGCATGCTGGGAATGCGTGGCACGAAGATTTCTCCGCCCGCCATGTCGCGCAAGGCGTTGAAAACCAGCCAAGCCCCCTGTTCAATGGTAATCCAGAACCGGGTCATGCGCGGGTCGGTAACGGGTAAGACGCCTTTTTTGCGTTCTTTCAGGAAAAAAGGCACGACGCTGCCGCGACTGCCCACCACGTTGCCGTAGCGCACGACGCCAAAACGCGTCGGCTTCTTGCCGCTGTAGTTGTTGCCGGCAATGAACAGCTTGTCGGAACAGAGCTTCGTGGCGCCGTACAGGTTGATCGGGTTGGCCGCCTTGTCCGTGCTAAGCGCGACAACTTTTTTGACGCCGTTGTCCATGCAGGCGTTGATAACATTCTCCGCCCCAATGACATTCGTCTGGACAAACTCGAACGGGTTGTATTCCGCGGCAGGCACATGCTTGAGCGCGGCGGTATGCACGACATAGTCCACCCCGTGCATGGCGCGGCGCAGGCGATCTCCGTCCCGCACATCGCCCAGAAAAAAACGCATGCGTTTTAGATCGGCAGAGTCCATGCCTGCCTGCATCTGGTACTGTTTGAATTCGTCGCGGCTGAAGACAATGACGGATTCTACATCGCTTTGATCCAGGAGGATGCGAATGAGTGTTTTGCCTAACGACCCCGTCCCGCCCGTAATCAGGATACGGGCGCCTGCCAGAAAATCCAACGGTCCAGCATAGGTCATGGCATTTTCTCCAATTTGCTCAAAGCGTTACAATTAGAGATGATATCAAATTTTGTCAATATTAAATTTCAAACGGCAGGTATACGTTCTCCTGCTAGCAACCCGCAGGCCATGGAAGAAAATGATGAATGATGAGTGATGCGTGATGCGGGGTGCGGGGGAGAGTTGGCGGTTGGCGGTTGGCGGAGGCAACGAAGGGAACCAAGAAAAGAGTTTTTTACAACCGCTTCGCTAGAGGAAGACAGAGGCAGGCAGAGAAGGGGTGTGTGAGTGTGGGGGTGTGAAGGCAACGAAGGAAACAAAGATGGAGAGCACGAAGATACACGAAGTTGAAAACCACACACACCCACAAACCCCCACACTCACATACCTCTTCTCCGTGCCTCCGTGGTGGATTCTTGGTTTTTCTCTGCCTTCCTCGGCTTTCCTCTAGTGAGCGCAGCGAACGGTTGTAAATTTTTTTACACTCTGCTTTGAGACCACTGCGTGGTCTCTAAAAAGTTTTTGAACACTTCGGTTGCGGGCGCCAGCCCGCCTAAGGACTAGCCGCCATGGAAGGTAAAGAGGGCCAAACTGAACGGGCCACCGCGAAACGGCGCGGAAAGGAACGTCGTAAAGGCAATCTCTGCATGTCGCAAGAGATTACGTCCATGGTGGTGCTCTTGATGGGCATCCTGATTTTGCGCTTTACAAGCGGCTGGGTCTGGTGGCGGCTGACGGCGTTCTTCGCGAATATCGCAAGCTTCGACGGTGTCGGCGAGTGGAGCGCTCAAAGCGCCGGGCACGCCTTTGCGCAGGGGACCAAGTTCGTGGGAATACTTTTGGCCCCGCTGCTGTCCACAGTGGTCTGCGCGTCGGTCGTGGCCAATATGGCCCAAACCAAGCCGTATTTCAGCACGGAAACCCTTAAATGGAAATGGTCGGCGCTGAATCCGGTCAAGGGCTTCAAAAAGCTGTTTTCCCTGAAGTCGCTCGTGGATTTGGGGGTGACACTGCTGAAGCTGTCGTTTATTACGGTGTCGATTATTTTCGTGGTGCGTCCGGAAAAGGACGTTTTCATGAGCCTAAGCCAAGTGACGGTGATAGAGGCTGTGCGCTGGATGTTTTTGCTGGTCTTTAAAATCGCGCTTTGGGTGGCTTGTCTGCATGTCATTATCGCAATCCTGGATTGGAGCTTCAAAAAGTACAAGCACGAAAAAGGCATGATGATGACCAAGCAGGAGGTCAAGGACGAGTTCAAGCAGACCGAGCGCAGTCCGTTGGTCAAGAAGGCGCAGATGCGCAAAATGCGCGCATTGTCGCTCTCGCGCATGATCGCGGCGGTGCCGCAGGCCAGTGTGATTATCACCAACCCGACCCATGTCGCCGTGGCGTTGCAATACGATCCCAAGAACATGGGCGCGCCCAAGGTGACCGCCAAAGGCCTGGATTTCCTGGCCTTGCGCATCCGGAAAATTGCCGAAGAACATAAGGTGCCCATTGTCGAGCGGCCCGAGGTGGCCCGTGCCCTCTATAAGCATGTCGAAGTTGGAGGTGAAATACCCGGCAAGTTCTATGAAGCGGTGGCGGGCATTTTGGCTTATCTGCACAAAATCGGCAAAGGCATCAAAGTTTAGGTAGACCCCATCCGAAAGGTGGCTGTCAGAGCCAATTGTCATCCCGAGCTTGCGAGGGATCTCGGCGGAACGCCGCAAAACAAAGGACTTTCGCGAAGCGGTTGTAAGTTTCTTTTTCTACAACCGTTCGCTGCGCTCACTAGAGGCAATCCGAGGAAGACAGAGGAAGAAAAGAGTTTACCACGGAGGCACGGAGACACGGAGCAGAGGTTCTTTTCTCCGTGCCTCCGTGTCTCCGTGGTGCGTTTTTTTTACCCGCCCTTTACTCTTGCCATCCAAGGGCGCGCTCTGTTAAGTTCCCGGCACTCTATGAAGACACGCACGGGCCATATTTCAGAGCGCCAGCGCCGCGAAATCCTGGATTTTCAAACGCGCTTTCCGCAACTGTTCGATCATATTCCCGCTATGGTCTTTTCCCGACAAGGCAAGGTGACCCGCTTGAATGCGGCTGCGGAAGCCGTGTTGGGTCAACCGTTCGACGCGGTGCGCGGCAAGACGCTGACCGGAGCAGGATTCAAGGTTACGAACGAAAACGGGTCCGCTGTGCCGCTGCGCGCTCAGCCCTGGCAGCGTGCCTGCCGCGACAATGTCCGCGTTCCCGAAGAGATGGTCGGATTGGTCCGGTCCAACGGCGAGCAGCTTTGGCTGCAGTGCGTCTGTACGCCCTTTCGCCACGACAAGCAGGGTAAAGCGAGGGCGGCCATCGCGCTGCTTTCGGATATGACGCATTACGTCCGTATGCGCAATCAGTCGCAGCAGACCCAGAAGATGGAGGCGCTCGGCGCGCTGACCGGCGGGATCGCGCACGATTTCAACAATATTCTGGCGTCCATTCTCGCCGCCGTTCAGCTTCCGCTGCTGGATGCGAGCCTGCCGCCGCAGGTGCATGAAGCCTTGCACGATATTGAAAACGAGGTGATTCGCGGCGCCGAGCTGGCCAAACAACTGCTGCTCTTCAGCAAACCGTCGGACATGAAGCGGAAAACATCGGCGTTGAACGACCGCATCCGGCGCATTCGGCATCTGCTCCGACGCACCGTCCCAAAGAACATTCGCATCGAAACGCATTTGACGCCTGGCGACATGAGTGTGCTCATCGATCCGACGCAACTGGATCAAATTATCCTGAACCTGTGCCTCAATGCACGCGACGCCATGCCGCGGGGCGGTGAGCTTGTGGTTCGGACCCGCGCGGTGGCGGCGGAGGATATCGCGCCCAGCCCGCCCCGCAACGGCCGTTTCAAGATGTACGCCCGTCTCGACGTGACGGATACCGGCCAGGGGATAGCGCCCGAACTGATCCCGCGCATTTTCGACCCGTTTTTCACCTCGAAAGAACGCGAAGGCGGCACCGGACTGGGGTTGGCGATCGTCTTCAGGATCGTGCGCGAGTACTTCGGAACCATTCAGGTGGACAGCGCGCCAGGCGAGGGCACAACCATGACCGTCTATTTGCCGGCGCGTAAACAGCGTGTCGCCGCGTCGCCGAGCGCCCCGTCATCCGCGCCCGCGCCCATGGCCGGTTTCGAAACTGTGCTGCTGATCGACGACGAAACCATTACACTGAAATCCACCGCGCGCTTTCTGGAACGCTACGGCTACCGCATTTTGACGGCCGGCAACGGGCGCGAAGGGCTCGACGTGTTCCGCCAGCGCAAGGACGATATCCATATCGCGCTGATCGATTGCGAAATGCCCGAAATGGGCGGACCCGACTGCCTCGCGCTGATGCTCGGGGAAAAGCCGTCTCTGAAAGCCATCCTGCTTAGCGGTCATCCGCCGACAGCATGGGATCCGATCAAGGCCGGCGCCAAGGCCTTTGTTCAGAAACCGTTCGATTTCCACGGGCTGCTAGCCCAGATTCGACGCGTGCTGGACTGAGGCTGAAAAGAGCAGTGAACAGTGGCCAGTGATCAGTGATCAGGGGTTAGGGGCTAGGGGTGGGCACCCTTGTCCAGGATCTCTTTTTTACCCTCATCTTTGCGATCACTGCGTGGTCGCAAAAATCTGTCTTCGGCAAAGAAACCACGCAAGCCCATCGCCCGCCAGGCCCCTACATCCAATTCAACAATGTGGGCTGGTTCATGATGCGGGCCGTAACCTGGAGCGCGGACTCGTAGGCCAGTTGCGACTGGGACAGGCGGGTGATGGCTTCGGCCATATCCACGGACTCCTCCCGCTCCAGCGCTTTCTGAACGTTGATCTGATGCTGATTGAGCATCTCGGAGCTCAACTGAATTCTCTGACGGCGCGCGCCGTTGGCGCTCAATTGATTGGCTATATGGTCGATCGTGCCGTTCATCTCGTCCAGCGTCGTCGTGCCATGCGTGGACTCGCCGGCCAGCAGCTGGTCCCGCATTCGGATCAGCGTGTCGAACAAGTCCCGGTCCGCCGTCTGGAACAGACCGTTGGCGCCGCTCGGATCGGCCCCCGGCACATTGGCTTCGATCATGACGCCGCGACTGACCTCCACGAAACGAATGTCGTCGTTGCCCGCGTAGGCGACGCTTGACACCAGCCCGTTCTCGGTGGTCGTCTCGAACGGTGTGGTCAACGTTTCGGTTCCACCGAAGATGAAACGGCCGCCGACACTGGTGTTGGCCAGATCAATGAGCGAGCCGAGGATTTCATCGACTTCCTTGCCCATCGCCTGCAACGCGGCGGGACCATGCGTGCCGTCGCCTGCCGCTACGGCCAGTTCCGAGGCGCGCTGAAACAACGAGAGCATTTTCTGCATGGCGTTGTCCACGACCAACAGGTCGCTGTCGACGCGCTGCGCGTTCAGCGCGTATTGATCCATCCCCCCCAAATCCTTGCGCAAACGCTGAATCACTTCGTAGGCGCCTGGCCCGTCGGACGGCAGCGAAATTTTCCGGCCGCTGGCAATTTGTTCCTGCAATTTGTGCAGCGTGGTCTGATTGGTCGAGATGTTCGACCGCAGCATCCGATAGGTCATCTCGTCGGTAATTCTCATAGCCATGATCCTTATGTCAACGGTTCCGCGCCCTTTGGCGGCTGTTCCAAGTTGCACATTTAGCATGGCGCATGCCGTGGAATCGCCTGAGCCAGCTTGAAATGGCTCGCGCACAACATTATTTTGCATGCGAGCCCATTTGCCGGCAGCGCAAGCATCCCCCCCCTCTTCCTTTGCGCCCAACCCCGAACCCAATAGCTCCTCCTTTTTCCTTGCGACCCTCT
>SLMC01000107.1 GCA_007133745.1 Kiritimatiellia bacterium | reverse complement strand
CTTTGCCAAGGAAAGCCGGAAGCGTCATGGCCGAACCCACCAGAAGCTGTCCGCATTGCCAGGCCGTTATCCCTGAAACGGCGAAAATGTGCGCGTCGTGCTGAAGCGAATACAACGAGAAGGAGGATGGCATGGAACTCGCAACCCTACGAGCGTTCTTCGGCTGGTGTACGGTGATCAACAGCGCCTTTCTCGCGCTCTCTTTTCTGTTCTTCGCCCGGGCGGGCGACTGGGTCTACCGCACGCACAGTCGCTTGTTTCCGGTGTCGCGCGAAGCCTTCACGACGGCGATCTACTGCTTTATCGGCAGTATGAAGGTTCTTGTCCTCATGCTGAACGCTGTGCCCTACATCGCGCTTGTAATTCTGAGCTAAGGGTTCGCGCAGAAATTAATTGGAGGAATTGGGCGTCTAGGCGCCCGCTCGGCAAGGCGCGAAAAAAGGAATATTCCCGATATTTCGTGTTTTCGCAACGCTGCCGGGCGGGATGCATGGGCGTCCAAAACGCCAATTAATTTTTGCGCGGACCCTAAGGAGACCCACCGTCATGGTATTTCGCTGGAATGCGACATCAAACCCCGGCGCCGCGAAATCGTGGTGACGGTGATGGGTGAAGGCTAGCTCTTGAAGATCGTTAGCCAAAGATGACCGGATGGAGGACGCCTCTTGAAACGAGTGGATCAAATTGCGCTGATAGGTTTCTTCTTCGGTTTTTCCTGGCTGGCCATGCAGGCGGTGCACGAGCTCGGCCACGTTTTGGGCGCGCTCGCGTCAGGGGGCCATGTCGTACGGGTCGTCTTGCATCCCTGTACGATTTCCCGTACCGATGTTCACCCGAATCCATATCCGCTTCTGGTGGTGTGGGCCGGTCCCGTCGTCGGGGTCGTGCTGCCGACCTTGGCTTATCTGCTGGCGCGCGCTTTCCGCTGGCCCGGCGATTACCTGTTCAGGTTTTTCGCCGGATTCTGCCTGGTGGCGAACGGCTTTTATATCGGGCTCGGCTCCGTACAGCGGGTCGCGGATGCGGGAGATATGCTGCGGCACGGCTCGTCGCCCTGGCAGCTTGCCCTGTTCGGGATTCTGACGGTTCCGTTCGGGTTGTATCTTTGGCACGGCCAGGGCCCGAAATTCGGGCTGGGCAGCGCGCAGGGACGCGTCAGCCGGTCCGCTGCCGTCGTTTCCCTGATGCTCTTTGTGCTGATCGCCGGAATAGGGCTGGCTGTTGGCGGCAAGTGAAAAGGCTCATGACCTGCCACGCGGTTTCGGGTTTGTGAAAGTCGTAAAATGTTGAGAGATAAAACAAATATTGATTTCATATCGTCTCTTGTTGGAACCTTTCGATTGAAGCGGAGCAGGCCGACACCCCGACCAGCGTCCCGCCGACTCGGTCTTTCCCTCGACGCCATGTTTGGGGTTCTTCGCCACCCTTAGCGCCTTAATCACGCCGTCCTGCCGAAAAAAACAAGAAATTGGAGGCGTGATTGTTTGTGACTGTGTGGGTGCGTGAGTGTGTGGGTGAAAACTCACATACTCACAAACCCACATACCCACACACTTGGGTTGCGGGCGAAGCCCGCCTTGTTTGGTTACGCTTAATCGAATTTCGAACTTCTGGATATGGCCGCCTGATGCGCCTTCTGCCAATCTTTCGCCAATCACGATGACAGCCGAGTTGCGCCCATCGCGTACGGCAAAACTGACCTCTGACCTCCGTCCTCTGACCTCTTGGTCCGGTTCATCCCGCGCTGCGCAATATTTTCTTGCTTTTTATAGCAGGGGCGTTCTTGCTTTTTATACCAGGGGCGGCAGATTAAGGCGCTAAGGCTCCAGCGCGTGGCGACGGCGCCAGATGCGCGGGGAGACGCGGAAGACGCGGGTGAAGACGCGCGTGAAATAGTTCTGGTCGGCATAGCCGACCCGCCAGGCCACTTCTCCGATCGGTAACGGCGTCGTTCTCAGGATATGCGCCGCCTCGCGCATGCGCGCCTCGCGAATCAGTTCGCCGACCGAACATCTGAACAGTTCGCGCACCGCATGACGCGTTCGGGACGGCGACAACGACAAATGCTTGGCCAGCATTGCAACCGTCGCCTCTTCCGTGGCGTGTTGTTGCAGCCAATGGGCGATGCGTTCGCGCCTGCTTTCCCGGTCGCCGGCCGCCGCCGCGCCCAGCATGAACCCGACTTCGCGCGCGACCGCGCGCAACAGAACACGCCGGTCTTCCAGCCATTGCCGGCCGCGAACGGGAACGAGGCCCGATCCGGCCGGACACGCCTTTCCGCGCCAGCAAGGACCGGCGAAAAGAACGCCCGCCAACTGTCCGTCGGCCATGACCGGCATGGCGATTTCCGTGACCCCGAACGGACAGGTCTGAATGCGGCCGTCCTGCTCGGAGCGCAAGGCGCGATGCGTCTCGACAAGATCGAACGCGATGCACCGTTCGCTATGGGACGCCTTTATGCGCAGACAATAGGGCGCGCGATGCGTTCGGCGACGCTCCGGCAAGACGCAGCGCGCATGACGCGCATGCAAACAAAGCGTCAGCCCCATGCCGCGCCCGGCTCGTGCGAGAAACCGGTCGAGTCTCAACCCCTCTTCGCTGGGCGCTTCGACGGGTCCAAACGGATCGTGGGTTTTCATAAAAGAAAAAATAATCGAAATACAGCCGTTTTGTCCAGATAAATAGCCGCCCGGTGCGAGACAGGGGCGATGGAATGCGGGTAGGGTAGTCGTCGCAATGGTGCTTAGGGACAGAATCGGGCTATTGGCATTGAGGCACATTGTATGTGGTATGTGGGTGTGGGAGTGTGTGAGGCAGAGGAATTAAGGGCGTCCGAAAAGAGAAAGAGGGAGTATTTCGTTGCAGATCGTGAGCCGTAATCGTCGCACGTAATCGTTATCCGAAATAGAAAGAAAAGAGAGAAAACAGAGGAGGCCGAACATGAAAAGCTATACGCTCAAGGAACGCCCTTTGCCCATGGACGATACATGGGATGTCATTGTGGCCGGAGGCGGACCGGCAGGCTGCACGGCGGCGGCCGCCGCCGCGCGCGAAGGCGCGCGTACGCTGCTGATCGAAGCCACCGGCGCATTGGGCGGCATGGGCACCTCGGGGCTGGTGCCTGCCTGGTGCCCGTTCACGGACAAGGAACGGATTATCTACGGCGGCATGGCCGAGAAGATTTTGAAGGACTGCATGGCCGGCATGCCGCATGTGCCGAAAGACAAGTTCGATTGGACGCCGATCGATCCCGAGTTGCTGAAAAGGCTGTACGACGAACTGACGACTCGCCATGGCGCGGCGGCGCTGTTCCATTCGCTGCTGGCCGGCGTCGAACACGATGCCGACGGGCGGGTGACCGCCCTGATCGTGGCGAACAAAGGCGGTTTGACGGCGTACAAGGCGAAAGCCTACGTGGATGCCACGGGCGATGCCGACTTGGCGGCCTGGGCCGGCGCCGAGTTCGTCAAAGGCGACGAGACCGGCGATTTGCAGCCGGCCACGCATTGCTTTACGCTGACGAACGTGGACACCTACGCCTATCAGTATAGCGGGGGCATTAAGTATAGTCCGCACGGCTGTGCCATCAATGATATTGTCGCCTCCGGCAAGTATCCCGATATTCCCGATCATCACGCCTGCAACAACATGGTTGGCCCAGGCGCGATCGGGTTCAATGCGGGCCATATCTGGGATGTGGACAATACCGATCCGTTTTCCGTCAGTCGCGGCTTGATGCAAGGCCGTAAAATCGCGCAAGCCTTTCGCGACGCTTGCGCCGAATATTTTCCGCAAGCTTTCGCGAACGCGCACTTGACTCAAACCGGCTCTCTGCTCGGCATCCGGGAAACCCGTCGCATTGTCGGCGATTATTGGCTGACTGTTGACGACTTCGCGACGCTGCGTTCGTTCCCCGACGACATTTGCCGCAACAGCTACTACATCGACGTGCATCACAAGAAAACCGAAATCGGAACGGAAAAGGAAGGCGCATCCACGGCGATCCGTTTGAAGAAGGGCGAATCGCACGGGATTCCCTATCGCTGCCTGATTCCGGCCAAATTGAAAAACGTGCTGGTGGCCGGTCGCTCAATCTCGACCGACCGCGACGTGCAGGGCAGCACGCGCGTGATGCCGGTGTGTCTGTGCATGGGCGAGGCGGCCGGGCTGGCGGCGGCTCTGGCGGTTGCGTCCGACGGCGATGTGCGCGCGGTGGATACGGACGCCTTGCGCAAGCGCCTGCGCGAAGAAGGCGGCTATTTGCCCTGAGGGTTCGCGGGAGCGGGGAACGTGCGTTCGTGCGTTCGTGGGTTCGTGAAAGAGGGAGGAAGAGTTTTATACCACGGAAAACGCGGAAAGCGCGGAAGGGGTATGGGGAACGTGCGTTCGTGCGTTCGTGGGTTCGTGAAAGAGGGAAGAAGAAGAGTTTTATACAGAAGGCAACGAAGGCAATGAAGGAAGACAGAAAGAAAGGAGACCGAACATGAAAAACTATACGCTCAAGGAACGCTGTTTGCCGATGGACGATACGTGGGATGTCATTGTGGCTGGAGGCGGACCGGCCGGCTGCACGGCGGCGATCGCCGCTGCGCGCGAAGGGGCGCGTACGCTTCTGATCGAGGCCATGGGCGCGCTCGGCGGCATGGGCACGCTGGGCATGGTACCGGCCTGGTGTCCGTTTTCGGACGGCAAGCAAATCATCTATCGCGGACTGGCCGAGCGCATCTTCAACGACAGCAAAGCCGGCATGCCGCATATCAAACCGGAAGCCCGCGACTGGGTGGCGATCGACCCCGAATGGCTCAAGCGCGTCTATGACGACCGCGTTGCGGAATCGGGCGCCACCGTGCGTTTCCAGACGGCATTGACCGCCGTCGAAACGGACGAACAAGGCCATGTGACGGCATTGCTGATTTCCGACAAGCGCGGGTTGACCGCACTGAAGGCCAAGGTCTATGTGGATGCCACCGGCGATGCCGATCTATGCGCCTGGGCCGGAGCCGACTGCGAGAAAGGCGACGGGAACGGCGAGATGCAGCCGGCCACGCACTGTTTTTCGTTCTCCAACGTGAACACATACGCCTATTTGCACGGCCATCGGCCGCGTCACGATCTCGTGAAAAGAATTGCGCGCGAGGGGCGCTATCCCGGCCTCAAAGGCGCGCATCTGTGCAACGGCCTGATCGGACCGGGCACGGTCGGCTTCAATGCCGGACACCTCTGGGACGTGGACAATACCGATCCGGAATCCGTCACGCGCGCGCTTATAGCCGGGCGCCGACTGGCGGCGGAGTTCAGGACCGCGCTGGCTGAATATGCGCCCGCATCCTTTGCCGGCGCGTTTTTGGCGGCGACGGGCAGCCTGATGGGCATTCGCGAAACTCGGCGTGTCACAGGCGACTATGTCCTGACCATCGAGGATTATCTGGCGCGCCGTTCTTTCCCCGACGAGATTTGTCGCAACGCCTATCCGGTGGATGTGCATTGCGCCAAAAACGAAATCGAATCGCATGATCGCGGGGAAGTCAGCGCCATGGATCGGCACGAGAGCTACCAAAAGGGCGAATCGCACGGCATTCCCTACCGATGCCTCGTTCCAGGCAAGCTGAAGAACGTGCTGGTGGCGGGCCGCTCGATTTCGACCGACCGCGACGTGCAGGGCAGCACGCGCGTGATGCCGGTGTGCCTGTGCATGGGCGAGGCGGCCGGGCTGGCGGCGGCTTTGGCGGTTGCGTCCGACGGCGATGTGCGCGCCGTGGATACGGACGCCTTGCGCAAGCGCCTGCGCGAAGAAGGCGGCTATTTGCCCTGAGGGTTCGCGGGAGCGGGGAACGTG
>SLMC01000137.1 GCA_007133745.1 Kiritimatiellia bacterium | reverse complement strand
GGAAACCAAAAGAATCATTGATTGCCTGGTCCGTTACCAGCAAACCGGCATTCCCCGAAATCTGGTTATTGTCGGCCCACGTGGATGCGGAAAAACTCTGACCTTCCGCTATCTGTCAAAAGCACTGAAGGCGCAACTGGGCCTGCCTTTTCATGGAGTCAATTGTCGGGACCTAAGGGACAGACATATTGTCGCTACATCGCTTCCACAGGCGCGATATTTGAGTTTTGAGTTTATAAGTCGTCATAAAATGCGAGAAAGCCGAAATAATTCTTGCATGTCGTCTCTAGTTGCGATATAAACATCTCGAAATTGGAGGGGATTGGCATGCGGATCGAGCGTTTGATGACGGATGAGGCGGTGCTGGCGGAAATGGGTGGAAGGCTTGCGCGCCGACGGATTGAACTTGGCTTGTCGCAAGCGACGCTGGCTCGGCAGGCGGGCGTGGCGAAGCGGACCGTGGAACGGATCGAGGCGGGCGCCACGACGCAAACGGTCACCCTGGTCCGGATTCTGCGGGAACTGCAATTGCTGGAGCGCATGGAAACGCTGGCTCCCGATACGGGGCCGCGTCCGATGGATCTGTTGAAGCTGAAAGGCAAGGAGCGGAAGCGAGCCCCGCGCAAAAGCGGGAAGCCCTCCGCCAAGCCTTGGCAATGGAGTGACGAAGCGTGAGCACGTTGGCGGAAGTCAAGCTGTGGGGTCGCACGATCGGCGCGGTGGCGCTGGAGGACGGCGCGGCGACGGCGGCGTTCGAGTATGACCCGGCCTTTACGGAAAGCGGCATTGAAGCGGCGCCGCTGACTATGCCGCTCTCCACGCGGGTGTATTCCTTTCCCGAACTCAATCCGAATACCTTCCATGGCCTGCCGGGTCTGCTGGCCGATTCGCTGCCGGACCGGTTCGGCAATGCGCTGATCGATGCCTGGCTCGCGCGGCAGGGCCGTTCGCCGGAATCGATGAATGCGGTGGAGCGCTTGTGCTATACAGGCTCGCGCGGCATGGGTGCGCTGGAGTACGCCCCGCCAACCGGTCCGAGGTCCCGCGGCACATCGCCCGTTGAAGTCGACCGGCTGGTGGAACTGGCTTCGGAAGCGCTGACGCACCGTCACAACCTGCGGGGCTGGCTGCATGCGGAGGGACGGGACACGGACCTGCGCGACATCTTGCGGGTGGGCACCTCGGCGGGCGGGGCGCGGGCCAAGGCCGTAATCGCCTGGAATCCGCAAACCAACGAGGTCCGGTCGGGGCAGGTCAAGGCCGGCAAGGGGTTTGAATACTGGCTGATGAAGTTCGACGGGGTGAGCGGCAACAAGGACAAGGAGCGGGAAGATCCCGGGGGCTACGGCGCGATCGAGTATGCCTATTACCGCATGGCCGCGGATGCGGGAATCACGATGTGCCCCTGCCGGCTGTTCGAGGAGAATGGACGCCGCCATTTTATGGCTCGGCGGTTCGACCGACTGGAAGGCGGGGGAAAGCTGCATATGCAGTCGCTGTGCGGTCTGGCGCATTACGATTTCAATGAAGCGGGAGCCTATGGCTATGAGCAGGCCTTGCAGGTGGTCCGGCGGCTGGGCCTGCCCATGGGCGCCGTGGAGGAGCAGTTCCGGCGAATGGTTTTCAACATCATCGGACGCAATCAGGACGACCATGTAAAGAACATCGCCTTCCTGATGGACAGATCGGGAACGTGGTCGCTTTCGCCCGCCTTCGACATGACGTACAGCTTTCAACCCGCGGGCGAGTGGACCTCGGCGCACCAGATGACCCTGAACGGCAAACGCGACCGGTTCGCAACGGAGGATTTCAAGGCATGCGCCAAGGCGGCGTCCATGAAACGCGGACGGGCCGAGAGCATTCTGACCGAGGTACGCACGGCGATCCAACGCTGGCGGGACTATGCCGAAGATGCGCGCGTGCAGCCGAAACAACGCGACCGAATTCAGAAGACTCTGCGGTTGGAACCTTTTAATTGAAGCGGAGTAGCAGCTCGCTGCCCGCCTTCGCGCTTAGCGGCTACGGCGTGGCTAGTGACATGGGCCATTTGGGTCAGTCCGATAAAACGATAATTATGCAAACTTAGCGAACGTGGCAACCTATTGCGGTCAAGCCGCTGTTGAGTAAACATGCCAGATCCTCGCAACGGACATTGCAAGCGACACAATCATGAGGATGAATGAACCATGCCCAATCTGATCGGATCGTTACCCCTTGTTAACTCTATGAAACACTGTCAAGAAGAGAGGCTTTAACATGAAATCCATACCCGTGCTCAAAAAAACGCGTTCGCGCTTTTTCTCTGGCGTGCTTGTCCTTGTGCCCTTGGCGATAACGGTGATCGTGTTCCGTTTCGTCGTGCGGACTCTGGCGGGCTTCGGGCGTCCGCTGCTAATGCTTTGGATGGATCAGGTTCCGCAATTCGCGGTTGATCTGCTAGGCTTCGGCATGGCTCTGGCGCTGATCTATCTCGCGGGCCTGTTCGTCACGCACATTGCCGGGCGCCGTCTGGTACGGATGGGCGAATCCCTGCTGCTGAAACTGCCTCTGGTCAACTCGGTGTACGGCGCTTCGAAGCATGTCATTGAGGCCTTTGCCAGCGAAACGGCCAATCCCTATCGGGCGGTTGCGTTTGTCGAGTTTCCCCGCCAAGGCTGCCAAGCGATCGCATTCGTTACCGGGACCATGCGCGACAAGGACGATCGGCTCAAGATTCGCGTTTTCGTCCCCACCGCGCCAAATCCAACCTCCGGATTTCTGCTCATACTTCCGGAATCGGACGTGATTTTCACCGACATTTCCGTCGAAGCCGCGCTGAAAACCGTTCTTTCCGGCGGCGCGCTCGGCCCTGAAAGGTATCATGAAATCAAACCGCCCGACATCCAGACAGCGCCATTGGGGTCTACCCTTGACACTTGACATGCTAATTGACGGAGGCGGCGGATTCGGGTTACGGTTGCGGGATCATGGCTAGAAAACTTCGTGTGCAATTCGAGGGGGATATCCAGGTTAGCGGCAACCGGATGTTCAATTTGAAGCAAATTGAACCCGGACGATATTCTTTGGATCTGAAGCAAGACGAGGAAGCTGTCCTATGGAGTGGCGATCAAGTGCCGGACCTCACGCTTTCACCGCTTCCCGCTGAGCCAGGGAAATGCAACGCCTTCGGGCTCGGGTAGGTATGCGCAACAATCACCAGCAAAGCCAACGGAGGATAGTGTCGCAAACGTCGCAATCGGGACGGCAACATTTACCGTCGTGAAATTACTAAAGGAAAATCACATGACTCCTAAGAATAAGTATGACTCGATCGTCGTCGGGGCCGGCCCCGCAGGTTTCGCCGCCGCTGTGGCGTCGGCCCGCGCAGGGGCCAAGACGCTTCTGCTCGAAATGTTCCCCTTTGGGGGAGGCGCGTGGACCGCCGGCTGCATGACTCTGATCTTCGACTGCACTCCGCAGCGCGGCATCATGGAGGAATTCCACCGCCGCCTTAATGCCAAAGGCGGTTGGAAACCTTGGCGGAGCAAAACTACTTTCCTTGTCAATCCGGAGATTGTCAAGGTGGTGATAGACGACATGCTGATGGAGGCGGGCGTAACGGTCAGATACCACACGCTCCTTCAAGAAGCTCGCGTCGAAGGAGGCCGAATTAGCGAGGTCATTACGGCCTCCAAATCAGGAAGGGAGACCTGGGAAGCGAAGGTCTTTATCGATGCGACCGGTGACGGCGACCTCGGCGCCTTCGCGGGTTGCGGCTACGATATGGGCCGGCCCGAGGACGGCAAAATGCAGCCCGCAAGCATGAACGCGGTCATCGGCGGCTGGCCCGAGGGCATCGGGGACGGTGAAGACCTTGCAGAAGAAATTCTCGCAACATTCGATCAACTGGGGTTCGATCTCTCCTACCGGAGAACCCGCCTTTTCGAGATACCCGGTATGCCGGCGCTGCGTCGCTGCATGTGGACGCACTTGTATGGGCTTGACCCGACGGATGCCGCGTCGCTGACCGCAGCAACGATCGAAGGGCGCAGGCAGATTCATGCGGCGGTAGACTGCCTGCGCTCCAGCCGCGACCCTCGCTTCGAAAATCTCTATGTCGCTTTCACAGGGCCCGCGCCGGCCATCCGGGAGGGACGACGCATTCACGGAGAATACACGCTGACCATCGACGACTTGCGTGCCGGCCGGGCTTTTGAAGACGGCGTTCTGGAGGTTGCCTTCAACGTGGACATTCACCATGTCGACCCCGCCGAAGGACGTCGTTTGGTGAACGAGAAGATTCCTCGCTATCAGGTGCCGTATCGTTGCCTGGTGGCACAGGATAGAAGCAACTTACTGATGGCCGGCCGATGCATCTCCGGCGATTTTCGCGCGCACGCCAGCTACCGCACCACATCCGACTGCGTCGCCATGGGCGAGGTCGCGGGTCGAGCGGCCGCGATTGCGTCTCGCGAAGGGGTTGCCGTCCAGCAAGTTGATCCCAAGATCATTACGCTTCTGGAAATGAAAGAGACGTGAAGCCAACGACCTGAACGCGACCGGGAAGCCCGCGCGTTGCGAGAATTACCCGGCGGCGCCGGTCGCTTTTGACGTTCGCGGGTAAAGGACAACCATGAACCAGAAACTCAATCTCGTGTTCGTGTTTGCCGATCAGTGGCGTTGTCAGGCTACCGGTTACGGCGGCGACCCCAATGTGTCCACGCCGAACATCGACCGCTTCGCGGCCCGCAGCCTGAACTTTACGAATGCCGTCTCCGGCTGCCCGGTATGCAGTCCGTACCGGGCCTCCCTGATGACAGGCGTGTATCCTAACCGTCACCGGATGATGGTCAACGACCAGTGTCTAAACCGTCTTTACAGGGGACCCTTTCTCGGGGAACGCCTTCGCGCTGCCGGTTACCAGACCGCATACATCGGCAAGTGGCACCTTGACGGCAACGGGCGGAACGCCTTTGTGCCGCCAGAGCGGCGTCTCGGATTCGAATGGTGGAAGGGGTTCGAGTGTTCGCACGACTATCAGGCATCGCACTACTACTTCGGCGACGATCCTCGACCCCGCCGGTGGGCAGGATACGACGCCGACGCGCAGTCGGCCGAGGCTTGCCGCTACCTCCGCGAGGACGCGAGGGAAAAGCCGTTTGCCCTGTTTCTTTCATGGGGCCCGCCGCACAACCCGTTTGGCACTGCGCCGGCTCAATTCGAGGCCATGTACGATGCCCAAAGGATCCAGTTGCCGCCGAATGTGCCTGAAGCAATCGCGGCTCGCGCTCGCAAGGAATTGGCGGGATACTACGCGCACTGCTCGGCGCTTGATGCGGCGTTTGGCAGATTGCTCGATACCCTTTCTGCGACGGGCCGGGATCAGGACACCATCGTTGTGTTCACGTCGGACCATGGAGACATGCTCGGCAGTCAGGGGCAGTTTCGAAAACAGAGGCCGTGGGCTGAGTCCAATCGCGTTCCTTTCCTTGTGCGACATCCGGACAGGGCCGACCCGGGAACCGACGAAACGCCGATCGATGCGCCGGACCTGATGCCGACGATTCTGACGCTCTGCGGTGCGCCGGTTCCCGAGGGGGTTCAGGGACGCGATTTCAGTCGCACGATCCAGGATGGTTCCCCATCCGGAATCGAGGATGCGCTGCTGGCTTTGTACTTGCCTTTTCATGAGTGGCGCTACGACAACGGAGGCCGCGAGTACCGCGGTCTCCATGGCAAACGCTACACCTATGTTCGCACCCTCGCCGGGCCGTGGCTGCTGTACGACAACGCAGACGACCCGTGGCAACGTCGCAATCTTGTCGCTGATCCCAAGCATGGAGCGCAGGTTGCGGAACTCGATGCTCGGCT
>SLMC01000047.1 GCA_007133745.1 Kiritimatiellia bacterium | reverse complement strand
TCTCGATATTCATCATGGGCGGGACGCCCATGCCACAAAAAAGCGCCAAATCATTTTCCGGAAACTGCCCAAATCCCTAGCCGGGATCAGGAAATCTGAATTTAATGTCGCGTGTCCTTATACGTCATGCGGCCTTTGCTCGGGATTGGCCAGGCCGCGTCGGTTCGATTCCGACCGTTGGCTCCATAAAAAAAACCACGCCGCGAAACGGCGTGGTTTTTTTATGCAATGTGTTGTCCGTTATTACTTGGCCGGAACAATGGCGTCCTTCGCGGCTTTGGCAATGCGGAACTTCAGCACGGTCTTGGCCGGGATCTTGATCGTTTCGCCTGTCGCCGGATTGCGACCCATGCGCGCTTTCCTCTTCACCAGCACCAGCTTGCCGAGACCCGGAACCGTGAATCCGGCTTTGGCGTTCTTGTAGGCCATGTCCACCAACGCGTCGAGCGCCGCACCGGCCTGCTTCTTGGAAATTTCCGCCGCTTCCGCGACGCCTGTTACGATCTGACTCTTCGTCAACTTCTTCGCTGCTGCCATGCTGGTTCCTCCTTATGGCGGTTAAAAAAGACTGACCTCACTGTACTGAAAATACAGTAACGGCGCATTAAATGCGTTTCCCGCAATAATTGCAACAAAGAAATGCAAAAATTTTAAGAGACAGTCAGGGTTCCGTCGCGGACCTCCAGTTGAACGCGACTGTTCCCAACCGTTTCGCCGGCAATGATTTTTCGCGCGATCGGGGTTTCGACATGCTGCTGAATGCAGCGCTTCAGCGGACGGGCGCCGTATACCGGATCGTAGCCCGTCTCGGCAATCCAGGCCTCGGCCGCCGGGGCGACGTCAAGCGCAATGTCCTGATCCGCCAGGCGCGCACGCAGTTCAGCGAGTTGCAAGCGCACGATTTCGACCAGTTCCCCTTTCGCCAGAGGCTTGAACAACACCGTCTCGTCCACCCGGTTCAGGAACTCGGGCCTGAACTGCGCGCGCAATTCGGCCATGATTTTGTCGCGCACCCCGTCGAGAATGCGGCCGTCTTCGCCGATGCCCTCCAGCAAATGGGGCGATCCCGCGTTGCTGGTCATGATCACAATGGTGTTTTTGAAATTGACCGTGCGGCCATGCGAATCGGTCAGACGTCCGTCCTCCAGAATTTGCAAGAGCACGTTGAACACGTCGTGATGGGCCTTTTCGATTTCGTCGAGCAGCACCACGCTGTAGGGCTTGCGACGCACGGCTTCGGTCAACTGCCCGCCCTCCTCGTAGCCCACGTAGCCCGGCGGCGCGCCAACCAGCCGGGAAACCGTATGCTTTTCCATGTATTCGCTCATGTCGATGCGCACCATGTTCTGTTCGGTATCGAACAGGGCTTGCGCCAAAGTCTTGGCCAATTCGGTTTTGCCTACGCCGGTCGGGCCCAGAAAGATAAACGAGCCGATCGGACGTTGCGGATTCTTGATGCCGGCCCGCGCGCGCAGGACGGCGTCGGCCACGGCGCGCACGGCTTCATCCTGACCCACCACCCGCTCATGCAAAGTTTCAGCCAGCTTCATGAGCTTTTCCCGCTCGCCCTCGAGCAGGCGGGTCAGCGGAATGCCTGTCCAGCGCGAGACTACGTCGGCGATCTCGTCTTCCGTAACCTCTTCACGCAACAGCGGCGCGCTCTCCGCCTGATCGCGCATGGCGGACTCCATCTCGGCCAGCGCGCTTTCCAGGCGCGGGATGTCGCCATGCCGCAGCTTGGCGACCTTTTCAAGATCGTACGCGCGTTCGGCCTCGGAACTTTCCTGACGCAACCGCTCAAGATCTTCGCGCATGGCCCGAATTTTGCCGATCCCCTCTTTTTCCTTCTCCCACTGCGCCCGCATGGCCGAAGACTCGTCCTTGAGATCGGCCAGTTCCTTGCGCAAGATGTTCAACCGCTCCTTGCTGGCCTTGTCTTTCTCCTTCTTCAACGCGGTTTCCTCGATTTCCATGCGCATGACACGACGGGTAATCTCGTCCAGCTCGGCCGGCATCGAATCGATTTCCGTGCGGATCGTCGCGCAGGCTTCGTCCATCAGATCGATGGCCTTGTCCGGCAAAAAGCGGTCGCTGATGTAGCGGTCGGACAGCACGGCGGCCGAGACCAGCGCCGCATCCTGAATGCGAACGCCATGATGCACCTCGAACCGCTCCTTGAGTCCGCGCAGAATGGATACGGTATCCTCGACCGAGGGCGCCTCCACGACGATCGGCTGAAAACGGCGTTCGAGGGCGGCGTCCTTTTCGACATGCTTGCGGTACTCGTCGAGGGTTGTCGCGCCAATGCAATGCAGCTCGCCCCGGGCCAACATGGGCTTGAGCATGTTGCCGGCATCGGTCGAGCCCTCCGTCTTGCCCGCGCCCACGATCGTGTGCACCTCGTCGATAAACAGGATGATGCGCCCGTCGGACGCCTTGATTTCCGTCAGCACCGCCTTGAGCCGTTCCTCGAATTCGCCCCGGTATTTCGCGCCGGCCATCAGGGCGGTCATATCGAGCGCGAAAACGGTCTTGTCCTTGAGCCCCTCGGGTACGTCGCCGCGCACAATGCGGTGCGCCAGCCCCTCGACAATGGCGGTCTTGCCCACGCCCGGCTCGCCGATCAGAACCGGGTTGTTCTTGGTCTTGCGCGACAGAATGCGGATGACACTGCGGATTTCCGTGTCGCGGCCGATGATCGGATCGAGCTTGCCCGAACGCGCCAGCGTTACCAGGTCCATGCCGTACTTCTTCAGCGCCTCGTAGGCGCCTTCCGGATTATCCGTGGTCACGCGCTGATTGCCGCGCACCTCGCGAAGCTGTTCGAGCGCCGCCTTGCGGGTGACGCCCAAATCGCCCAAAATGCGCCCGGCATCCGTCTTGCCTTCCTCGTCGCAAAAGGCCAGCAGAAAATGCTCTACGGAAATGTATTCGTCTTTCAGCGCCTGGGCTTCCTCGCCCGCTTTCAGCAACAGTCGGTTGAAACGCTCGGTCACGTAAATCTTGCCCGCCTCCATGCCGCCGCCGCTCACGCGCGGCCGCTTTTCGAGACTTTGCTCGACACGCGCCTTGACCGATGCGCCATCGGCGCCCATCCGCTCCAACAGACGCGGAACCAGACCGCCGTCCTGTTCCAGCAGGGCGAGCAGTATGTGTTCGCCGTCGATTTCATGATGCCCGTACCCGGTCGCCTTGGCCTGCGCCAGCCTCAACGCCTCCTGCGCTTTCTGCGTCATCTTGCTTAAATCCATGATGCTCGTCCTCCTGTTTTTACGCCATCCGATCCCGCTGTCATCCCATGGAATAAATGTATGAAACTGCAGGCGAAAAGTCAAGATGCTCAAGCCAGTAAAACAGGGTGTATTGAGGTAGGACCGACATTCTGTCGGTCGCTGGAGTTTGGCCAATATTCTGGCTGGACCGACATTCTGTCGGTCGCTTCTTTCCGGTCGGACTGAAAGTCCAACCTACGTCGCCAGCCAACTACTCCTTGCGCAATGCCTGAATCGGCGAGCCGCCTGTCGCGAAGCGCGCGGCGGCCAGGCAGACGCACAAGCCGAATCCCGCGATCGCTGCCGGCCAACCGGCCAGCGCCCATCCGCGCGCGTCCGTTTCCATGGCGCGCAAGGCCGGCGCCACTGCCGTCAGCGCCGCGCCCGTGCCCAGCGCCAGCCCGAATCCCAGCGCCAGCGCATGCTCCAGAACCAGCAGCCGAGCGGGAAACAACCGCCCGAACCCCAGCGCCGTCATCAGCGCGAATTCGGCCTTCCGCTCCAGCGCGCCGCGAACCAGCAATGTCCCCAACCCGAACACGCCCAGCAACACGCCCATCCCGCCCAGCGCCAGAAACAGGGTCATGTAAGTGTTCTGCACCGCCGTCAACGCATTGAGCCGCTCGCGCGTTGTCCAGACATCCAGGCCCCGTTCCCCCAGCGCGCGCCGCAACGCCCTCGCCACCGCCTGTTCATTGTCCGGCGCCGTCTCGATCAGAAAATGGCGCGGCGCGCGCTCGTCCGGAAACAGCCGCTGAAAATGACGTTCTGCCATCAGCAACTCGCCGGCCAGCACACTGCCCGCCAAAACACCCGCCACGCGCACGTTCACCGGCGACCCGTCGGCCGCCATGACGGTCAACGTTCGGCCGAGCCCGGAATGCAACTGCCACATCACGCTGTCCGCATCGCCGAACACCGGAATAGCCCCGGCATCGAGCGGCAGGTCCAACGCCGTCCATGGATTCCCGTCGCCGACAGCCGCGGCTGCGTCGGCATCCAGCCGCACCTGGAACCCGCCGCGCGCGATCATGTCCGGACCCACCCCCGCCACGCGCGGGTTCAGAGCCTGCGCCGCATTCAGGCAACTGGCATCGTCGCCCGAATTCGACAGAAACCCGAACACCCGAACCCCGTCGAATACCGCTTCGTCATCCGGCCCGAACCCCAATCGCGCCCGACCGTCCCTCGTGCCGAAATCGTAATGGATCGGCATGGTCGCCATCGCCTGCAAGGTGAATCCGCCTGTGCCTCCCCCGCGTAACGTCGCATCCGTCGCGCTGAAATCGCGTCGATTCGCCGCCACGGCCACAAGCACAAAACTGGCGGCGGCAAACAGACTCGCCGTCGTCAAACTGCGCCCGCGATTGGCCGCCAAACTGCGCACCGCCAGCATCAGCGCCGTTACACGCGGTCTCGCCACAGCCAGAATGCGGATCAAACCGGCATCCGCCGCGCTCAATCCCCCGACCAGCAACGCCGCGCCCGCCGCAAAAAAGGCAACGGTCTCGGACAGCGCCTCGATACGCGGCGCCGCCGCCAGAGCCAGACCCGCGCCCGCAAAACAAACGCATGCCAACCCAAAAGCCATGCAACCCCGATGCGCCGGAATCGTAGCGTTCCTATGCTGCCAGCCCGCCAGCAAATCGAGCGGCCGCGCCCGGGTCAACGCGCGCGCCGCCAGCGCCAGCGCCAAACCCGCCGCCAGCCCGCCGCCCAGCGTACCCGCCCCGAGCGGCAGGCCCGCCACGCGCAAACGCACTGCCACCCCGCCCGTCTCTCCCAAAGCCCGAGCCAGTCCCGCCGCATACACAACCGCCATGGGCACGCTTAGCGCCGCCCCCGCCGCCGCCAGCAGCGCGCCTTCCAGAATCACCAGTCTCCGCACCGTTGCCGGCTTGAACCCGCACGCCAGCATCAGTCCCGTCTGCGACGCGCGCCGACCCAGCGCCAGCCGCATCATCATGCCCGCCATCATCAGCGCCGCCGCCATCACAAACACACTCATCGACACGAACAGCGTGCCCATATCCTGCGAACCCTCGGCCGCCGCCAGCGCCTGCTCGCGAACAGGCTCGAAGCGCATGGCGCCGGGGCTCTCGGCCAATCGAGACAGCAGCGCCGCCTTGTATGCCTCCAAAAACTCGACGGCCTCGCGCCCGACCGGAACCGCCACCCGCACCGACGTCACCCACTCATCAGCCGAACCTGCCACGCCGCCATCCCATATCTCGCGCAGCGAGGGCAATGCGACAAACGCCTTCGGCGCCGCCCGCCACTCCTGCCAGTACGCCTCGTCCTCGTCCGTAACCCGGTCGAAATCCACCGGAAACGGCGGATCCCAATCGCCCACCGTTTGCGCCTCCGTCAACCCCTCGAATTCCGGAACCAGTTCCGGATCGGCGCCCAGGCCCTCCATCGCCGCCACCCCTCGCACGACAACCCGCCGCGTCCGCTCCGGCCAGGTTCCATCGCGCGACACGGCGAAATGACGCAACGTCAACGCGTCGCCCGCCTTCGCATCCAGCGCCCGAGCCGCCCAGGCGTTCAGAACAATGTCTCCATCGCGCCATGCATCGACCTTTGGCT
>SLMC01000212.1 GCA_007133745.1 Kiritimatiellia bacterium | reverse complement strand
TGACTTTGACTTCTTCTGACTTCCTTATGGCTCCATTTTGCTCTTGTGCCTTTTCACCATGCCAAACCACGAAAGGCCCGACATATTGGGTGTCCCTGCGTACATTAGTTTACATAAGATATATTATGCGACGTTGTGTTCAAGGGGTTAGTCGCTAGGCGTTAGCCATATCCATGTCCATCCGTGGTTCTCTTCGAGGTGTTCGACACCGTTCGGGTCAGTCCAATCCACCAGAGATTAGGGCGAAAGATTAAGGCGAAAGATTAGGGTTCAAGACACAAACCCCTTAATCTTCCCTTGCCCGCTTCATTGCGGGACGCCTGCACCACCAAGCGGGTCGCATAAGTGTATCCGGGTAAGTGTGGCGGTGAAGAGTGCGCTTAAGAAAGCGATCAAGTGTTCGGAGATCCGAAGGCGCTCTTACACTTACCCGCACACTTGGGTTGCGGGCGACAGCCCGCCATGTAGTAGCTATGAAGGCTACCGAATCGCGCCCCACCGCTGCGAAAGCGGCCAATAGACCATGACGGCCGGTCCGACGAGGTTTTTTTCAGGAACATGTCCCCAGTAACGTCCGTCCAGGCTGCTGCCCGCATTGTCGCCAAGCGTGAAATACTGACGATCGTTCAATTGCAGGACATCCTGATCGCGATTGAGATGGGAAGCGGCCCGGATTGCCGCAAGGCTGTCAAATCCTGTCCCTCTGTAGCTTAAATACGCGTCTTGGCCAATTTGGGTCATAACGCTTTGGCGCGGATCGGGAATCGGCGTGCCATCAATGGCGATTTCTCCGCCGACTATGGACACCTGCTCGCCGGGCAGTCCGACCAATCGTTTAATGTAATGGGTTCCGGTCGGTACGGACGGGACGATGGGAATGTCGTCGGTCCGGAACACAATCACTTCCTCGCGGCGTGGCGGCCTGAAATTCCAGGCGATCTTGTTCACAAAGACATGGTCGCCGGATGTGCGCATGCCCGACCACAGTACGTCGCCCTTGCGTACGAAATCCCCGTCCTGAATCTCGCGTGAACCATCCCCGTCCTGAACAAAAATTTGCGCACCGCGCGGTAACTTGTGCTGTCGCTTGCCCACATAACAGACCTGATACACGCGGTTGTCCATGGCATCCTGCGGTGTGGCGGACATAAATTCGCCTGAGTTCCGGGCTTTTACCTCCATGTACCATTGTCCAGTCAATGCCCATTTGACCGTTTTGAGCGGCAGGCGGTCCCATAAGGTCGGCTCGACGGGCGAGTCGGTTTGGATGCCGCACAGCGTAGGCTCCATGGAACCGGTGGGAATTTTGAAGGGCTGAAAAAAATAGGTTCGAAACCCCATGGCCACGGCCACGGCCACGACGAGAATCTCGAAATTCTCCTTGAACCCGCTCCAGCGATGTTTCGGTGTCAGATCCGCCAGAACGGCATACAGCGTCTCGCCGACCTTGTCGAGCGCATCCCCCCCTGCCCCTTTGTCCTTCAGAACGCGCCGCGCCTCGGTCTCCGCATCGGTCAGGCGACGCTGATCGGCGTCGGCCAGAATATCCTCGCGCATGTTGCGCACATGCCGCGCATGACGCAGCAGTTCGCGCAGATGCTTCCGTCTTTTTCTGGTTTCGAAATAAAGCGACAGATTCATGAGCCCCTTTCCCGAGTAGACACACGCTGTTGCGTGCAATCTTTTTAAGAGAGAAACTGCAAAACACGCGAAAAGCGCGAATAACAATTTTATGCGCAGGAAAAATCGCGTGTTTTGCAGCGGACGAAGTCCGCTTTAACACCTTTTCTATGTTGTTTTCAGCACGGAAATGAACGTCTTTTGCGGCACATTGACGTTGCCGAACTGTTTCATGCGCTTCTTGCCTTCTTTCTGCTTCTTGAGCACTTTCTGCTTGCGCGTAATGTCGCCGCCGTAGAGTTTGGCGGTAACATCCTTGCGGAAGGCGCGAATGGTCTCGCGGGCGACAACCGTTTTATTGATGGCGGCCTGTACCGGCACGGCGAACTGATGGGGCGGAATCGTATCCTTGAGCGCCTTGCAGATTTGCCGGCCGCGCGAAACGGCTTTCGAGCGGTGGACCAGCGTCGAAAAAGCGTCCACGGGCTCGCCGTTGAGCAGCAGGTCCAGCTTGACAATATCGCTGGGCTGATATCCGGCATAGTCGTAATCCATCGAGGAATAGCCGCGCGTGACGCTTTTAAGATGGTCGTGGAAATCGATCAGTATCTCGTTGAGCGGCAGCGTACAGGTGAGCAGCACCCGTTTGGTGTCCATGGAATCGGTTTTGGTCACCTCCCCCCGCCGGTCCATGACCAGTTTCATGATGTCGCCAATGTGTTCGTTGTGGCAAATGATAACGGCGCGAATCATGGGCTCCTCGACAGAGTCGATCCGAGTCGGATCCGGCAAATGGACTGGATTGTCTATTTCAAGCGTTTCGCCCGAACGCAACGCCACCTTGTAAATGACGGCCGGGTGCGTGCTGATAATGTCGAGGTCGAACTCGCGGCGCAATCGCTCCTGAACGATTTCCATATGCAACAGCCCGAGAAACCCGCAGCGGAACCCGAACCCGAGCGCCATGGAGCTTTCGGAATGATACGAGAAGGCGGCATCGTTCAAGCTCAGCTTTTCAATGCTTTGCCGACATTTCTCGTAGTCCTCGGCGCTGACCGGATAGAGCCCCGCGAAGACCATGGGCCTGATTTCCTTGAAGCCCGGCAGCGCCGCGGACGCGGGCCGGTCCGCCGATGTCACGGTATCGCCGACCCGAATCTCGGACGGATCCTTGACCGTACCCACGATATAGCCGACCATGCCTTCTTTCAGTTCGGGCAAGGGGACCGGTTGCGGACTGAACAGGCCCACTTCCTTAATCATGGTTTCGGCGCCGGTTCCCATCATGCGGATTTTGTCGTTGTTTTTCAAGACGCCCGAGATCACGCGGACATGGATCACTACGCCGCGATACGTGTCGTACATGGAATCGAAAACAAGCGCCTGAACAGCCACGGGGTGCGGGGCGACGGTCGGAGGCGGAATTTTGCGGATGATCGCCTCCATGATCGGTTCGATCCCCTGCCCCGTTTTGGCGCTGATGCACAGGTTGTCGGACGTGTCCACGGCCAGCACATCCTCGATCTGGCGCCGGGTTTCGTCGATATCGGCATTGGGCAAATCGATCTTGTTGATGACGGGGATGATCTCCAGGCCCCGTTCGCTCGCCATGTAGGTGTTGGCCACGGTTTGCGCCTCGACCCCCTGTGCCGCGTCCACGACCAGCAAGGCGCCTTCGCAAGCCGCCATGCTGCGGGACACTTCGTAGGTGAAATCCACATGGCCCGGCGTATCGATCAGGTTGAAGAGATATTCGTTGCCGTCCGACGGCGAGACGTATTTCATGGCGACCGGGTGCGATTTGATGGTGATGCCCCGTTCGCGCTCGAGATCCATATCGTCGAGCATCTGATCGCGAAATTTCCGTTCGCTGACGGTTTTCGTCATTTGCAGCATGCGGTCGGCCAGTGTGGATTTACCGTGATCGATATGCGCGATTATGCAAAAATTTCTTATGCGAGAGGTAGGAATCATCTTTACGGCATCGTTTCCCTGCGGTACAACTTCAATAAAGGAATGCAACCTATAAAACTTTCGCAGGTATCGCAAGACATAAAAGACGCGGCGCATGACTAGAATCGGACGCGAACACGGAAATGGCCGTCGGGAACGCTCTGACGGCCTGGCCTTTGGACTGGCTGCCGTCATGGCGGGGAGCTTGCTGTTTCCGCTGCTGACGGGGTGCGGCCCTTCCCCTGTCGAGTCGAAACCGGTCGTTACGACGACAATTCCGCCCGTTATCTCCTACGGCATTTTTAATGGCGTGTGGCGGCACGGCGACCATATGCTGTACGATATCGCGCACAAGCTGGGCAAGTCCCCAGTCGTTCTGGCGCCGTCCAACGCTTTTTCAAGGTCGGAAATAGACAACGTGTCTTATCGCGGACGCAAAATGGAATTCGATCAAATCGAATACGCGGCCGAAGACGGCGACGAAGCCGCGCTTTTGGAGAATCGTACCGTTTACGCTGCCACAGGCACGGTCTGGCACGTAACCTTGCGCGTGGCCATCAACAATCCGCACACCGTACTGCTTGAAAAAACGGATTCGGTCGTGACGCTGAGCTGCCTGCTGACACGCATGCCGCGTTCCGCGCGCGACGCGACGGCCTGGACAGCGACCAACGCCTGGCCGATCGCCGTAAAGACCAACGGTATTCAGCAGAGTGCGGAAGAAAATAATCCTTCTCTGAATCCCCGCTAATCCTGCCGGAGATTAGGGCGAAAGATTAAGACCTTGGAGGCGTGAATGTTTGTGAGTGTGTGGGTACGTGAGTGTGCGGGTGAAAACTCACATACTCCCAAACCCGGATACCCGCACGCACACTTGGGTTGCGGGCGACAGTCCGCCTTGTTGATTTATTCCGGGCTTTCCGAATGCATAACTGCGCGAACAATATCCCGCAGACAATCGAATGTGTAGGGCTTCTGAATGATGCCGGCCACACGCTTTTTCCCAATGCGTCCGAGCATGTCCTCTTCGCTGTATCCGCTGACCATGACAACCCGCGCGTTCGGGTCCAGTTCCCGCAAGGCTTCATACGCATCCATGCCGCTCATGTGCGGCATGGTCAGGTCGAGAAAGACCAGGTCGACCTCGCCGTTCCGTTCGCGATAGGCCTTGACCGCTTCCTTGCCGTCCTTCACGGCGATCACCTCGAAGCCCAGCCGCCGAAACATCAGGGTGCCCAGCAAACGCAACGGTTTTTCGTCGTCCGCCAGCAGGACCACGCCCTTGCCCTGCCATTCGTCGTCTGCCCCCTTGCCGGAATCGGGGACGGGCGGCATGACACCCGAATCGTTTTGCCGGGCCGGCAACAGAATGCTGAACCGCGTACCCTGGCCGGGCTCGCTATACACCTTGATCATGCCCCGTGCCGACCGCACAATGCCCAGTACGGCGGCCAATCCGAGCCCGCGCCCGGTAAACTTGGTGGTGAAAAAAGGTTCGAATATGCGCGATTTCGTATCGGCATCCATCCCCGCCCCCGTATCCGAAACATCCAGCGACACGAAAGGGCCGGGCGTCAAATCCTCCAGCGCCTCCATGGCGAGAAAATCCTCTTCGGCACAATGCCGGATACCGGTGGATACGGTCACGGTTCCGGCTTTGTCGCCAATGGCCTCCGCAGCGTTCAGAATCAGGTTCATGACCACCTGGCGGATTTGACTGGGATCGGTCTCGATGCAAGGCAAGTCGGATTTCAGGTTCATGCGCAACGTCACGTTTTTGGATATGGACGATTGCAGCAATCGGGCCATTTCCTCGATCAGCTCTTTCACATTCACCGATTCCACCGCAAACGAGGCTTTACCCGCGTAGGCCAGCATTTCACGGCACAGTTCGGCCGCTCGCAGCGCGGCCGTGTTGACGTGTTTGATGTTCTCGTATGCGGAAGATGCGGGCGGCACTTCGTCGAGCGCCATCTCGGCATGGCCCAGTACGGCCATGAGAATGTTGTTGAAGTCGTGCGCAATGCCGCCAGCCATGATTCCCAGGCTCTCGAGTCGCTGGGTTTGCTCGATTTGGGATTCAAGTCGGCGACGCTCTTCTTCTCTTTTCTTTTCTTCGGTAATGTCGCGCAGGTGCTCGATCACCAGTGTCACGGCGCCGGAATCGTCGAGGATCGGATAGGCCCGCACATCCATCCATACGTTCAGCTCTTCGACAAAACGCTCGATCCGGGCAGGCTTTCCCGACTGTACGGCCAATGCCGTAGCGCATTGTTCGCAGGGCGTATGCCGAT
>SLMC01000392.1 GCA_007133745.1 Kiritimatiellia bacterium | reverse complement strand
TCTCCTGAGCGATTTCCGCCAGAATTTCGTAGAGCTTACGGCGCGGCATTTTCAGCTTCCGCCCCGACTGCACAGCCTGCCGCTCCGCTTCATCCACGGCCGAAGCGTCGTCGCGAGCGGTTTGCACCATCGTTTCGATCTTGACCTTGGTTTTGGCGACAAGCCGCTTGACTTCAGCGTCGATGCCCAGCAACGTTTGCTTCATGGCCTCGGGCGAAGACGAGTCGCCCGCCGACTTCTTCGTATGCACGCTGGCCTGAATATGGTTGAGCAACTCGGCCAGCCGACCGATAACCGGCATGTTCCCGGCGGCGCCGTCCGCGTTCAATTCAATTCCGCTCTTCGCCAACAGTTCATGCCAGCCTTCCGGTGTCAATCCGCCCTCCATAAGGCGTTGCTCCAGCTCCGTCTCGCTGAGCTTGTCCAGCCCCTTGGCTTTCATGAAACGCAACAAACGTTCTTCGTTCTTGTCCACCGCGCTGCGCTTGCCCATATATTCGGAGACCAGCGCATCGATACGCAATTCGTCGGCCATGCCCTCGACCGCTTCGTCGATCCGGCTTTCGTCTTCAGCCCCCAGCACGCCGGATATCTGTCGAATCCGTTCCTTGACCTCCTTTTCCAAAGCCTCCAGCGTCTTGATCAAGTCCTTTTTGCCCTTTTGGGTTTTAACGGACTTGTCTTCGACAAGCAACGCGTACATTCGCTTGAGAGAATCCACAACCAGCATGGTCAGACTTTCGTCCTCGGATTCCTCGCGATGGCGGGACTGGGCCGCATCGACAACGACTTCGCCCATTTTGCGGGTGTCTGACGAAAGATTCTTCAGGCTTTCGACCGTCTCTCGGTCGCCCGTCGCTTCGGGGCGCCTGAGAAAATCGAGAATCGACTGAATATCGGTCGGCGCCGTGCCCGTCCCGCCCTTGGTCACGACCGCTTCGTCTTCGGCTACCCGTTTGTAAACTACGGACTGCGCCTTGACATGCTGCAACCCCACGCTCTTGATGGCGCCGGCCAAACCGCCCAGCAGCTTGAGGTCTTCGGGACGGGCATTGAGAATTTCCATCAGATGGGAAAACTTTTCCAGGTCCAGCCCCTTGCTCATCGTAAAATTCGACAGGTCGCGGTCGGCCATGTGCTTGGCGAAAGCGGCCGCCAGCGGATTCCTGCGCTCCACGGCCACCGTATTGACCATCACGGCTTCGTCCGTCAAATGCAGCGACAGTTCGCCAAACAAATCGAGCGCCGTTGAAATCAGCAAAAAACACTCGCTCACAGCCTTGCGGGTCACCCCGTGATTGATTCCGTACAGAAAGACGTTGCTGAATACCAGACCCAGCGCTCGAATCAATTCCTCGGTATCGTCTTCCGACAATTCCGGGCCGGTGTTTTGTTTCGTTGCGTCAGCGTTAGCCATGAGATTCCTCCTAAGGCGGGCTTCGCCCGCAACCCCAAGTGTGTGGGTATGTGGGTTTGGGAGTATGTGAGTTTTCACCCACACACTCACAAACAATCACGTCTCCAATTTCTTGTTTTTTCGGCAGGACGGCGTGATTAAGGCGCTAAAACATCCGCTCGGCCGGGCACAGCCTATCCGCGTCCGGCAATTTCCGGCTCGGGCCATCGTTTAAGCAGGTCGTCGTCTTTCTTCCCGCTCATCAAGAAACAGCGCCGGGCAGGAGAGGCGGCATGGGGCAGCCAAGAGCGTCGGCGACGATGCGAAGCAGCTCCGCCTCGTCGACCGTCACCCGGCCATCGGCCGCCACGCAGGCGACACAGGCGCCCACAATGCGTTTTTTGATCGGAGGCGCCGCCTGCGCCAGCTTGCTCAATGCGGCATCCAAAGCGTCCAATCCGCATTGATCGGGCGGATGCAGGGTCAAACCGTGCCCGTCCCGTCCCAGCCGCGCCGTTGCAGCGGTAAACGCGCGGCCAGATTCCTCGAGGTTGTCCGCTCCCCAATGAACCAAACTCGACAACAGCGTTTCCACGTCCGACAACAGAGGCCGAAGACTGTAAAACTGCGTTCGCGACGGCTTGACACCCAGTAAAACGGGATCCAAATGACGAACCAGCACATGTTGCAAGGCGTACTCGAACAAATCGATTTTTTCGTCCGCTTCCGTCAAGCGTCGAATGTTGTCGCGAAAAGCCCGATATTGCGCAGGGGACAGACTGGTCAGCGACGCCAAAGCGATGTCAACCAGAGGCAGCCGAACCTCGCGCGGCAAGGCGCCGACGCTGTCCGTCAAACGCAGGGTTTCCCGATAGACTTCGGGATCGGCATGCTTTGCCAAATGTTCCGTCTGAACGGACCGGACGCGGACATCCCGATCCAGCAACAGCGCGTACACAATGGCCCGGGAACCGGACGGCTCGTGCGCCGCCGCCATCACAACGGACGGCACAGCGGACATCAGGCTGGCGGCATAATCCATGTGCGCTTTTTGCGGCGCGCCAATGGACGCCACCACCGCCTGCGGATCGACCGACACGCGCGCGGAAGACTGCGGAAGCGCGGGCGGGGCCGGGCTTGCCGCGTGACCGACCGCAACGCTTCCGGCCAGACCGGCCGCGCCCGCCGCCATCGGCGCCGCATCCAAAGGCGCAAAGGGCGTCTCGCGCGGGAAATCGCCCGTGAAGGACGCATCGATTTTCCGAATGCGATCCGACAGGGGCGGATGGGTCGCCATCAGGCCCAGCAGAGAAGACGACAAGCCGTTGCAAAAGAAGAAATGACTGGCTTCCTCCGCGTGGGCATTGGCGATACGCGAGCCGGCCGTCCAGCCGCCGATTTTTTTCAACGCCCCGGCAATCCCGGCAGGATTGCGCGTGAATTGCACGGCGGCGGCATCCGCCAGATATTCCCGTTGCCGCGACACGGCGCTCTTGATGAGTTTCCCGAAAAAAACGCCTATGTAGCCCACCGCCATAAGGATCAGCCCGAACAGAACGATCGGCATTTTGCTGTCCTTGCCGCGGGAGCGCGAACGGCCGCCGGACGTATACAACGAGGAGCGAAAGACCCATAAGCCCAGAAGTCCCAGCACAAGAATGCCGTTGAGCACACCCATTAGCCGGATATTCAGACGCATATCGCCATTCAGTATATGGCTGAATTCGTGGGCGATCACGCCTTGCAGTTCGTCACGGGTCAGACGAGTCATGCAGCCGCGGGTCACCCCGACAACCGCGTCGTCGCCTGTCAGCCCGGCCGCGAACGCGTTAATGCCCTTTTCTTCGTCCAGAAGAAATACACGTGGCACGGCGGTTCCCGAAGCGATCGCAACCTCTTCGACAACGTTCAACAGCCGTTTTTCATCGGGATCGTCTGTGTTGACGCGAACCGGTCGGCCGCCCAGCATGGCGGCAACCGCTTCGCCGCCGGCTGAAAGCTGTTTGATCTTGTAGGCCGTTCCGGCCACGACCACCAAAAGCGTTCCGGCCGCCACCCAGAAAAAAAGCTCCGGACGCCAAAGCGCCATGTCGGACGTTTCGCCGCCGGTGTGCGCGGACGTTCCCGCGAACGCGGCGACAAACGCCACATACACGGCCAACACAATGAAAATGACGGCCAGAACGTAATAGGCGATCAGAACCGTTGTCTTGCGTTTAGCCCGAGCCTGGCTCTCGAAAAAATCCATAGCTAGAACGACACCTTAGGCGCTTCCCGTTCCGCCTCGTCCTTGATTTCGAACAGCGTGGCCGCCTCGAACCCGAACATGCCGGCGAACATCACATTGGGAAACACTTCCCGCTTCGTGTTATAGACCATGACCGCATCGTTGTAGGCCTGGCGCGCAAACGAGACTTTGTTTTCCGTAGACGTCAGTTCCTCCATCAAACGCGCCATTGTCTGGTTGGCCTTGAGATCGGGATAGCGCTCGACCGTAACCAGCAGCTTGCTCATGGCGCCGCCCAACAGGGATTCCGCGCCCAGCAAGCCCTGCATGGCCTGGGCATTGCCCGGATTGGCCGCCGCCTGTTTTTCGGCCGACACAGCCTGATTGCGGGCCTGAATAACCGCTTCGAGCGTTCCGCGCTCGTGACTCATATAGCCCTTGGCCGTCTCGACCAGATTCGGAATCAGGTCGTAGCGTCGCTTAAGCTGCACATCGATCTGCGCGAACGCGTTTTTGAACCGATTGCGAAGCGCCACCAGTCCGTTGTAAATGCCGACAACGAAAAGAACAAAAACCACGACAACAATCGCAACGACAATACCCACCACTGCGCCTGCACCCATATGATCCTGCCTCCTTGCGCGGAATCCGTCCGCATGCCCCATGTCCCGTTACCGTTATTCGTCTTTCTCGGCCGAATCGTCTTTCTTATTCTGGCCCGGCCGCCACTCTTCGCCCAGCACTTGATCGAAGGCGCCGGCCAAATCGACCATATGCTCGCCGGGCATCAGGCCTTCGGGGTCTGTCGCCTGCTGCCGGATGAATTCCTCTTCGGGCATCGAGATCGCCTTGATGCTGAGCCCAATGCGCCGCTCGGCCAGATCGATTTTCACGATGCGCGCCTCGACCTCCTGTCCCGGAGTCAGCGCATCGGTCACTTTTTCGACATGCGCGTCGCTGATTTGGGAGATGTGCACCAATCCGTCGACACCTTCGCCAAGCTCGATAAACGCGCCGAACGAAGCAAGCTTGGACACCGTCCCCTTTACCAGCTGTCCAACCTTGTACTGATTGGCGATCGTCGACCACGGATCGTCCTGCGCCTGTTTCAGACCCAAACTGACGTGCTTGGTATCCACGTTGACTTCCAGGACCACCGCCTCGACCGTTTGCCCTTTTTCCATGATTTCGGACGGATGGTTCACCTTGCGGGTCCATGACATGTCCGAAACGTGTATCATGCCGTCAATGCCTTCTTCCATCTCCACGAAGGCCCCGTAAGAGGTAAAGTTGCGCACAACCCCCTTGACGCGGGAGCCTACCGGATAGCGATCCTGCACGGTGTCCCACGGATTGTCCTCTGTCTGACGAATGCCGAGCGCGATTTTCTGAGCTTCCCGGTTCACGTTCAGAACCGCCACATCCACCTCGTCGCCCAGAGCCAGCACATCCGCCGCCCGCGCAATGCGCTTGGTCCATGAGATTTCCGAGACGTGCACGAGCCCCTCCACGCCCTGCTCGATTTCCACGAATGCCCCGTAAGGAGCCAGATTGACCACTTTGCCCCTCAAGCGGCTTCCTGCCGGATAGCGTTCTTCGATGCCGTCCCAGGGGTTGGGCTGCGCCTGCTTGAGACCCAGGGAGACGCGTTCCCGCTCGCGATCCACGTTTAGGATCACCACCTCGATGGCATCGCCAACCGTAACCAGCTCCGAAGGATGCTTGATCCGGCCCCAACTCATATCCGTGATATGAAGCAGCCCGTCCATCCCGTCCAAATCGACAAACACCCCGAAATCCGTAATGTTCTTGACGCGGCCTTTCCGCTTCTGGCCCGGCTCGATGGTCTCCAGCAATTCCTGGCGCTTGCCCTGCAACCGCTCCTCGATCAGCTTGCGACGCGAAAGGATGATGTTCCGGCGTTCCATATTGATTTTAAGCACCTTGAATTCGTACTTGCCGCCGATATAGCTGTCCAGGTTGTGAACAGGCATGACATCCACCTGCGACCCGGGCAAAAACGCTTCCACGCCGTCCACGTCCACAATGGCTCCGCCGCGGACCCGAGCCTTGACCACGCCCTCCAGAACAGAGCCTTCCTCGTAGGAAGACAACACCTTGTCCCATTGAATCTTCTCGTCAGCCTTTTCCTTGCTGAGCACCACCATGCCGTATTCGTCTTCGATCTCCATCAGAAGCACGTCGAATTCGCTGCCCGGCTTGACCTCCTCGACATTGCGAAATTCCGACAAGGGCACCACGCCTTCGGACTTGTAACCGATAT
>SLMC01000200.1 GCA_007133745.1 Kiritimatiellia bacterium | reverse complement strand
TCGGAGAAATGTCCGGCTAGTCTTGCAATTAAACAAGGAGGAGTTATGCTGTTGACTTACAAGAAACCCGACGGGACCGAAGCGAAAGTCAGGCTTAAAACCATTTCGCACAGCTCGCCCGTGACGATCGGGCGCGACAAGAACGCGCATATCGCGCTGGACGATCCGCAATCGTCGCGCATCAATACCGCCATCCGGTACTGGGACGACATTTTCATCGTCCGCGACATGGAGTCCAGTAACGGCACCGTGCTGAACGGGGAAAAGATCGAGGTGGCCAAACTGAGTCCGGGCGACATCATCAAAGTTGGCAATACGGAAATCAGTGTCGTCGCCGAAATGAGTCGGTCGGACGTCACCGCCATGATCAAGCAACACGACTGAGACAGGGCATGGACGAAACGCGGCTGTTCAACATACATATTCGCTCCGAGAAACCGCTGGTGTCGCCTGCGGACATCAAGGCCGAACTGCCGCTTTCCGCCAATCTCGAACAGGCCGTTCTCGCAGCGCGGCAACGTATCCGGGCCATTCTGGACCGTGCGGATTCGAGAGTGCTGGCCATTGTCGGGCCCTGTTCCATTCACGATGTGGATTCCGGCCTGGAATACGCGCGCCGACTCAAGGCGCTCGATGCGGACGTGGGCGATGCGATCACGCTGGTTATGCGCGTGTATTTCGAGAAGCCGCGCACGACTGTCGGCTGGAAAGGACTGATCAACGATCCGCGCTTGGATGGCAGTTTCCGCATCGAGGAGGGTTTGCGCCTGGCCCGTCGGTTTCTGCTGGACGTTGCCGCCATGGGATTGCCGTGCGGGACGGAGGCGCTGGACCCGGTTGTGCCCCAGTATATCGGCGACGCCATCGCCTGGACGGCGATCGGCGCCCGCACCAGCGAATCCCAGACGCATCGCGAACTGGCGTCCGGCCTGTCGTCGCCGGTCGGCTTCAAGAACACGACGGACGGCAACATGGAGCTGGCCATCAACGCCATTCAGTCGGCCGGCCAGCCGCACCATTTTCTGGGCATCACGCAAAACGGCCGCATCGCCGTGTTCCATACCCGCGGCAACCCGCACGCGCACATCATTCTGCGCGGAGGCAGCCGACCGAACTACGACAGCGCCAGCCTGGCCTACTGCCGCGAAAAACTGCGCGCCGCCGGGCTGCCGCAAAACATTGTCGTGGATTGCAGTCATGGCAATTCGGAAAAGGATTTCGCCCGGCAACCCGCCGTGTTCAACGACTGCATCCGGCAGATCGAGGAAGGCAATACCGCCATCGTCGGCCTGATGCTGGAAAGCAATCTGGCGGCCGGAAACCGTTCCGGGTTTGCGCCCGGCTCCGATGCCGCCCCTGCCGGCCTGTCCATTACGGACGCCTGCATCGACTGGGATACGACCGAATCGCTGTTGCGCGATGCCGCCGCTCGCTTGCGCGCGTTGCAGGCTTCGCGCTTGTCAAAATAAAGGAGCCCTTCATGAGCGACGCCCGCGGAAGACGAACCTTGTTAATCGGAACCATGCTCGGTTACGCGGCCGCCATAGCTACGGCCGGCGCCGTCACTATCGCGGTTGTCGACGGGACGCGCCTGGTCCAGGCGCATCCCGACGCCGTTGACGCCCACGCCTTTCTCCAGAAGCAGGCGTCGGAATACGAGTCCGAACAGAAAGCCATTCTCGAGCGGATGGAACAGCTTCGCGACGAATTTCTGGCCGCGCGCGAGAGCGCGCAAAACAAAATTCTAAGCGAAGCCGCCCGTCAGCGCGAGCACAAGACCGCCGAGGAAAAACTGGAGACCCTGCGAACCGCCGAGCAGAAGGCGCGCGAAACGCTGCAACAACGCCAACGGGAACTGCAGGATCATCAGAATCGCCTTCAGGACGCCGTGGCCGAAAAAATACGCGCCGAGGTCCGCGCCGTGGCCGAAGCCAAAGGGGTCGATTTGGTCCTGGACATCACGGCCAAAGACGCGCGCGGACACGACGTCGTTTTTTTTCATGCCGACCGGCTGGACATCACCGCCGATGTGCTCAAGCGATTTCCGCCCAAAACCCCGTAATCGAGGCTTCTGCATGATGCTGACCGTCCAGGATATCGCCGCGCGATTGCAGGGTGTCGCCGAGGGCGATGCCGCGATCGAAATTGGCGGATTGGCCGGATTGCGCGAGGCCGAAGCAGGCGAACTTTCCTTTTTGGCCGAAGCCCGCTATCAGAACTGGCTGGCGCAGACCCGCGCCTCGGCTGTTCTGGTGGCCCGGGACTGGTCCGGCGCCTGCCCCTGCACGGTCATCCGTGTCGATAATCGGGAAGCGGCTTGCGTCGCGGCGGCCGGCTGGTGGGCCGCTCCGGTTCCGCCCGTCGAACCCGGCGTTCATCCCACCGCCGTCTTGGGGCGCGACGTGCAGGTGGGCGAACAGGCGAGCGTCGGGCCGCATTGCGTGCTCGGCGATGGCGTCCGCATAGGCGCGCACACGGTGATCGAGGCCAATTGCGTACTGGGCGCGGGTACGGTCGTGGGCGATCATTGCCGACTCTATCCGCTGGTTTCCGTGCGCGAAGGCACGCGGATCGGCCATCGGACCCTGATACACAACGGCGCGGTGATCGGCAGCGACGGGTTCGGATACGACCGCGACGGACCGCGCTGGAAAAAGATACCGCAGCTCGGCGTCGTGGTCATAGGCGACGATGTCGAGATTGGCGCCCATACCGCGATCGACCGGGCGCGTTTCGGCAAGACCGTCATCGGCAACGGCGTTAAAATCGACAACTTGGTTCACGTGGCGCACAATTGCCAATTGGGCGATCATTGCGCGGTTGCCGCGCTTGTCGGTTTCGCAGGCAGCACGATTCTGGGCGACGGAGTTCAGGTGGGCGGACAGGCCGGCTTTTCCGGACATCTGCGCGTGGGCGCCGGTACGGTCGTCGCGGGTCGGGCCGGCGTGATCAAGGACATGGATGGCGGTCAATTCGTTTCCGATTTTCCCGCCATGCCTCATGGCAAAGCGCGACGCATGCATGCCCATGTCATGCGCTTGCCCGAGCTGAAGAAAAAAGTGGACGCTATGGAGGCGCGGCTGCGCGCGATCGAAGGGCAAGGAGCATCGTCATGAAAATACTGGTCGCCGGCGGCGCGGGCTATATCGGCAGCGTGACGACCGAACAATTGCTCGATATGGGCGAAGAGGTTGTCGTGTTCGACAATCTGGAGCGGGGTCATCGACAGGCGATCGATCCGCGCGCCACGCTGATCGAAGGCGACCTGCGCGATGCCGACCGCATCGGCAAGGCCGTCATGGACGTACGGCCCGATGCCATCATGCATTTCGCGGCCTACGCGCTGGTCGGCGAGTCCATGGAAAAGCCCGAAATGTACTTCGACAACAACGTCAAGGGCGGCGTCCATCTGGCCAACGCCATGGTACGGGCCGGGACGGGCAAGATCGTTTTTTCGTCCACCTGCGCCACCTACGGTCAGCCCGAACATGTTCCCATTACGGAAGAGGAGCCGCAGGCGCCGGCCAATCCCTACGGGGAATCGAAACTGATGTTCGAGAAGATGCTGTACTGGCTCAATCGTCAGCATGGCATTCAAACGGTCGCCTTGCGCTATTTCAATGCCAGCGGCGCCACGGTCAAGTTCGGCGAGGATCACGATCCGGAAACGCATCTGATTCCGCTCGTGCTGCAAACGGCGCTGGGCCGCCGGGACCATGTCACGGTCTTCGGCGCCGATTACGATACGCCCGACGGCACATGTCTGCGCGACTACATCCATATCGTCGATTTGGCGCAGGCTCATATTCAGGCTTTGCATACCGACTATTCCGGCGCGTTCAATCTCGGCAACGGCAGCGGCTATTCCGTGCTCGAGGTGATCGAAACGGCTCGGGCCGTGACGGGCCGCAAGATTCCTGTTAAAACCGGCCCGCGTCGGCCCGGCGATCCGCCGCGCCTGGTCGCGGCGGCCGACAAGGCCCATAGTTTGCTGGGCTGGCAGCCGGAATATCCGGATTTGAAGACCATCATCGAAAGCGCGTGGGCTTGGCATCGCGCGCATCCGAACGGATATGCCGAATGACAGATGCGCCTTTGGAAGCCCGAATCGGGGATCGGCTCAAGACGCTGAAGCTGACTCTGGCCGTGGCCGAATCCTGCACGGGCGGCATGCTCGGCGCGCGCCTGACCTCTGTTCCCGGCAGCACGGCCTATTTCCGCGGCGGTGTCATTGCCTATGCCAACGAAGTGAAAATCCGCTTGCTGAACGTCGCGGCCGATGTCTTGGCCGAACACGGCGCCGTCAACGAAGCGGTGGCGCAGAGCATGGCGGAAGGGGTTCGCATCGCGCTGAACGCGGATGTCGGTATTGGCATTACGGGCGTTGCGGGACCGGACGGCGGCACGCCGGACAAACCGGTCGGACGGGTCTGCATCGGATTGGCGGACCGCCAACGAAGCGAAGCGCGCGCCTATAACTTCCCGGGCGACCGGACCGCCGTTCGCCGAGCCGCCTGTCAAGCCGCGCTGGAACAACTGGCCGACAGGCTCGGGCGGCTCGCTTGACAAGAACGTGTTCACACGATGAAAATCAATGCGCACATTTGAAACAACGAATATGAAGAGTGGAATTCATAATGGGTAGATTCACCGTAGCCGAGTTTTGCGTTGGGGGTGGCGGGCAAGCGCTTGGGCTTGAGGCCGCAGGGTTTGACTGCGTCGCCGCCGTTGAGATTGACGCGGATTGTTGCACAACGCTTCGACTAAACCGCCCGCAATGGAATGTGCTGCGCGAAGACATGCGATTGACCCATGGTGGACAATGGCGAAACGTAGATCTGTTTGCAGCCGGTGTTCCATGCCCCCCTTTCTCCATAGCTGGCAAGCAGCTTGGAACTGACGACGATCGCGATTTGTTCCCTGAAGCGATCAGAATAATCAAAGAAATGAAACCCAAGGCCGTGATGCTGGAAAATGTTCCGGGATTCGCCTCGGCCAAGTTCTCCGACTATCGGGACATGTTACGAATCCAATTGCTGGATATGGGCTATGAATCCGACTGGCGAGTCTTGCAGGCCGCCGACTACGGCGTCCCTCAGTTGCGGCCTCGATTTATCCTCGTTGCTCTCCCCAAAAAGCAAATGTCCTTTTTTGAATGGCCGTCGCCGATCAACAAGCAAGCAACCGTTGGAAATACACTTCAAGACTTGATTGCGCAGGGAGGATGGAAAGGCGCTGATCGGTGGGTAGACAATGCGCAGAAGATTGCTCCAACTGTTGTCGGAGGATCAAAAAAGCATGGCGGTCCCGATTTAGGGCCAACGCGTGCCCGAAAACAATGGCGTGAATTGGGCGTTGATGGCCTTGGGATCGCCAACGAACCTCCAGCATCTGATTTCCCGGCGGAGGGATTTCCTCGCTTAACTGTACGCATGGTCGCAAGAATTCAAGGATTTCCTGATTTTTGGAAGTTTAGCGGAAAGAAAACAGCGGCATATCGGCAAGTTGGCAATGCCTTTCCACCACCAGTTGCTTCATTCGTCGGACTTGCCATCGCAAAGGCATTTGATGGCAGGTATCCAACAAACAACACGCGCAAACCCATTCAATGGAAGTTATTGGAGCAATCGGTTCCGTACTGTTGATAGTCAAGCGAGGCTGACATGAAAAAACTCGGTTCCAAAGAGAAGATCAGGCGGTTTTTGCTTGCCAATATCGGTCGTGTTATCGAATCGCATGAGCTTCAAGCTGCAGCAGATGGAGCCGTTCAATACAGCCGACGGCTGAGAGAATTGCGGGATGAGGAAGGCTGGCCGATTCTCTCGCACAACGATAGCTCCGAACTGAAGCCGGGGCAGTATATTCTTCGCCATGAACCCATTCACAAAGAGATGCCGCATTTTGCCCGTGTGA
>SLMC01000229.1 GCA_007133745.1 Kiritimatiellia bacterium | reverse complement strand
GCCCGGCCAGTTGAAAACCGTGTTCGCGGCCGAGACCGCCAATTTGACGCCCGAAGCATGCGGCTATATGTACGCGCTGATGTCCTTTTTCGCGAGTGATAGCGCGCGCGCCGAAAAATTCGCGGGCGCCCTTCTGAAGGCCAGAGAACGCGAGGATGTCCGGCCGGACGGCTTTCTCGCGGAGTCGCTCGGTTTCCCGAACATGGCCGCGCTGCAAGACGCCTGGCACAAGTACATGCTTAGCCCGGCCTTCCGCTGACGGCGACTTGGGCACGCACGGTCGCTTGACGCTCTTTTCACCCCCCGCGTTTTTCTCTCTGAAGGATGCTTGACAGGATTTGGGATTCCATGTACCGTCCTCGGCGCATTGTTTTGAAAGATGAGCGATAACGGCGAACCAGGGTGTTGCTGAAAGGAATGCACGCATGAAAATCAAGAAAAGCACGAAGAAAAAAGCTGCCAGGCCGAGCCTGAGCAAGACGGCCCCCAAAAAGGAACCGTCCGAAGCCAAGGCGGCGGTCCGAGCCCGGTTGTCGAAAAAGACGGCATCGTCCGGCCAGGTCCGGAAAACCGCTTCGAAGAAAAAGAAAGTTGCGTCATCGCGCGTCGTGAAAAAAGCGACGGTTAAGCGACCGGCGGCAAAAGGGAAGCCGGCATCGTCATCGGTACGAAAGACCAAGTCCGTTGCGGCGGCGGCCAAGCCGACCGCCTCGAAGGGAGCGAAGGCGCCGAGCCTGAATGCGCGTCAGCGTGAAGGCTTCAAGCAGCTTTTGCTGGCCATGCGCGACCGGCTGAACGCCAGCATCAATTCGCTCAAGAGCGAGTCTTTGGCCACCAAGGACTGGATCAATATGGAGGAGGACGGCACCGACATTTTCGATCAGCAATTCGCTCTGAATATTGTGACATCCGAAAACGAAATGCTTATCCAGATCGACGAGGCGCTTACCCGTATCGACACGGGCACGTACGGCATCTGCGAAGCATGCGAGTGCGGCATTAATCCCGAGCGGCTGAAGGCGCTGCCCTTCGTCAAGAATTGCATTGCTTGCCAAACCCAAAAGGAAGGCCGTACCCGGTTCAGCTCCGACTTGGCGATGGACGGCTTCGAGTAAGCGCGTTTTTTTTGTCGCCGCCCCGATGGCGGCGAGTGTGTCATGGGCGGGAACGGGAGTCGCCTTAATGCCTATATTGTGCGCGAGTTTGGCGATTGTTCTGCTCGATCAAGTCACCAAGGCCTGGGTGCTTCATACGATGGCGTTGGGGGAGCGGATCGAGGTGATCCCCGGCCTTTTCAACTGGAGCCATGTGCAGAACACGGGCGCGGCCTGGGGCGTGATGCAGGGACTGAGCCACTGGCTGGTGGCTTTGTCGTTCGTGATGCTGGCGGCCATGATCGCGTTCCGGCGGCAATTGATCGGGGACACGTTTTATTGTCGGCTTGTTTTGGGGATCATGATTGGCGGGGTTTGGGGCAATCTTCTGGACCGGATCAAGCTGGGTTATGTGGTGGACTTCATGGACTTTCATTGGAAAGCCAGGCATTTTCCGGCATTCAATGTGGCGGATGCCGCCATTTGCGTCGGAGTAGGGCTCTATTTTCTGATCCAACTGGCGGAACGGAAGCAGGATCAATGCAAGGCGGGCTGACAGCCTATGTTCTGGTCGGGCCGACCTGTACAGGGAAAAGCGCCGTGGCCCAGATCCTGGCGGAGCGTTTCGGACGGGACATCGTGTCCGCCGATTCCATGCTGGTTTATCGTGGCATGAATATCGGCACGGCCAAACCGACGCCGACCGAGATTCGGCGCGCGCGTATCCGCATGGTGGATGTGGCCGAGCCTTTCGAACGCTATAGCGTGGGGCTTTATCGCGAAGCGGCGTTGCAGGCCTTGCGCGACATTCGCGACGCGGGGCGCGAGGCCATTGTGGTCGGGGGCAGCGGTCTGTATTTGAAAACCCTGCTTTCCGGAATGAGAAAGGCTCCCAAGGCCCATCCGGCCTTTCGACTGAAGTGCGAGACGTTGTTGCGCCAACAGGGGCTATCGGCGTTGCAGAAGGCGTTGCAGACCAAAGCGCCTGGCCTGTGGGCCGTGTTTCCGGACCCCAAAAATCCGCCTCGTCTGATTCGGGCGCTTGAAATTTTGGAATTCGGGGAGACGGATTCAACGCCGCAATTGTGGCGCGATCCGAACGATTCGCATCCTGTTGTCGGTTTGATCTATCCGAACGACGTACTGAACCGTCGGATCAATGCGCGGATCGACGAGATGTATCGGCAGGGGTTGTTGAACGAGGTTGCCGAATTGATGTCCCGACATCCGTTTTTGTCTCTGACGGCGTCTCACGCCATTGGTTACGCAGATGCGATCGCCTGTCTGGAGAACCGTTGTCTTGCATCCGAGGCGAAAGCCATGACGGCAACGCGCACCCGCCAGTTCGCGAAGCGTCAGCGCACATGGTTCCGCAAGCAGATGAACGTGGTTTGGGTGGAACCGGACGAAAATGCCGATGCGGCGGATGTTGCGCAACAGGTGGCCGCAGCCTGGGAACGGCTTGGTCCCGCGCCCATTGCGGAGTCGGATTAGCGAAATTGGTGTGTGAGTACGTGGGTATGTGAGTGTGAGAGTGTGAGAGTGTGTGAGTATGTGGGGAAAGCGAGAACTGGACAGGCAGGATTGATTGTTCTCAACCTCCCAAGCTCACATACCCACCCACTTTAGTTGCGGGCTCCTGCCTGCGGGAGGAGAAGCGTTTCATGGCGGATCCGATACGGGCAACGGAGGAACCCCGCGTGCGGGTCGGGTATGTGATCAAGCCGTCCGGCGGCCGGATACGCGATATTCCCGAGCGGCTGCGGCCGAGGGAGGAAGCCGATCGGGTCGGGGTCGAGAACGTGTCCGACGATTTGCTGCTGGCCATCGTCTTGCGCAGCGGCATACGCGGCGCGAACGTTGTGGATGTCGCGCGTTCGCTGTTGAGAAAGCATGGTTCTCTCACGGCGCTGGCGGCCTGTTCGGTGGCGGAATTGGCGTCCGAGTCGGGGCTGGGTCGGGTCAAGGCGCAGGTGTTGAAATGCGCCTTGGAAATCGGCCGCCGCCTGAACGAGGAGGGGCTGCCGCGGAAATTCAAAATAACCTGTCCGGCCGATGTGGTGCGCCTGTTGGGCGCGGGGTGTCGGAGTCTGGAAGCGGAGCTGTTTTGGGTTTTGCATTTGGATACGAAAAACGGACTGAAAGGAAGTCCGTTCAACGTGACGCGCGGCATCCTGGACGCGAGTCTGGTGCATCCGAGGGAAGTGTTTCGCGAAGCCGTCCGCTGCGGAGCGGCGGCGGTGATTCTGGCGCACAATCATCCGTCGGGCGATCCCGCGCCATCGACCGAGGATATGCGCATGACGCGACAGCTGATCGAAGCGGGCGGCGTGATGGACATCAAGGTGCTCGATCATGTCATTCTGGGCAAGAGCGACGGGTCGGGTCAAAAACCCTTTTTCAGCATGCGCGAAGAAGGGGTGGCTAAGTTTTAGGGAGGACAGTATGATTCACAAGACGGCTATAATCGATTCCGGCGCCCGCTTGGGGCGCGATGTGCAGGTGGGCCCTTTCGCGGTGATCGAGGGGGATACGAGCATCGGGGACAACTGCGTCATAGGCGCGCATGTTTCCGTGATGCGCTATACGCGGCTGGGCGCTGGCTGCCGCGTCCATGCCGGCGCCGTGCTGGGCGACATTCCCCAGGATATCGGATTCGCGGACGGGGAGTCCAGCGCGGTTATTGGCGATCGATGCGTGATTCGCGAAGGGGTGACCGTGCATCGGGGCGCCAAACCGAACACGGCAACGGAAATCGGCGAGGGGTGTTTTTTGATGGCTTTTTCCCATTGCGCCCACAACGTCAAGCTCGGTCCGGGCGTGATTCTGGCGAACGCCACGCTCCTGGGCGGATACGTTGAAGTCGGCGAACGCGCTTTCATCAGCGGCAATTGCCTTGTCCATCAGTTTTGCAAAGTCGGACGCCTGGTCATGATGGGGGGCGGGAGCGCCGTGTCGAAGGATGTGCCTCCTTTTTGCACGATCAATCCGCTGACGCTCAATCGCGTGGCCGGCTTGAATGTGATCGGCTTGCGTCGGGCCGGACTCGGGGTCGCGGAACGACAGGAGGTCCGCCGCGCGTTCAAGCTTCTTTACGCTTCGGGAAAGAACGTGACGCAGGCCGTCGAGGACATTCGCAATACGTTCGCCTCCGGTCCGGCCCTCGAATTTTGCGACTTCGCCGATCAGTCGTCGCGCGGACTGTGCGCCATGACCGCCGACAGCATCGCGGCTTTGGCTGCGGATGGCGAGTGATCCGCCGCCTTGGTCGTCCCGCATGGGGTTGGGAAGACTGGAATGGTGGAATGATGGAATGTTGGAATGTAAAACGTGCGTTTGTGTGTCCATCCGAAAGCTGCGCAAAAAGCGCAAGGCAAGAAGGTTTTGCGCCTCAAACGACGATTGACTGTCGCAAGACCGACAACGATTGTATAAAGCAGGAGCCATAATCGCATGACGCATTCGGATGGGAATGAAAAGGCGGATAGCCCCGCCGTTTTCGCCGTGACCGGCGGGGCGGGCTTTCTGGGAATCAACCTGTTGCGCTACCTGTTGGCCAAGGAGCGGACGGCGGTGTCGCTCGATCTATTGCCCTTGGACTACGACGACGTTCGCGACCGGGTCAGGCACGTGCAGGGCGACATACGCAACCCGGCCGATGCGCGACGCGCGTTCGAAGGCGCGGACGTGGTGGTGCATGCGGCCGCCGCGCTGCCGCTCTACAAGCCGGCCGACATTATTTCCATTGACGTCGAAGGCACGCGCACCGTGCTGGCCGCGGCGAAAGAGGCGGGTGTCCGGCGCGTCATACACGTTTCGTCCACGGCCGTGTACGGCGTGCCCGATCATCATCCGCTGTTCGAGAGCGATCCGATGATCGGGGTGGGGCCCTACGGCGAGGCCAAGGTGCAGGCGGAGCGCGTCTGTCAGGAATTTCGCGAGCGGCACGGGATGTGCATTCCGATTCTGCGCCCTAAATCGTTTATCGGGCCGGAACGGCTCGGGGTCTTCGCCATGCTGTACGAGTGGGCGCGGGACGGACGCCATTTTCCCGTGCTGGGCCGGGGCGATAATCGCTATCAGTATCTGGATGTCGAGGATCTCTGCCAGGCGATCTGGCTGTGCGCTACGCTGCCCGACGGAACGGTGAACGACGTGTTCAATGTCGGCGCGCGCGAGTTCGGGACGCCCCGTTCCGATTTTCAGGCGGTTCTGGATCATGCGGGACACGGCAAAAGCATCGTGTCGATTCCCGAAAAACCGGCCATCCTGGCCTTGCGTCTCCTGGAACTCTGTCGCCTTTCGCCGCTGTACAAATGGATTTACGAGACGGTCGGCAAGGAATCCTTCGTGTCCATCGACAAGGCGGTTGAACAACTCGGATTCGAGCCCCGCTACTCGAATCGCGAGGCGCTGATTCGCAATTTCGAGTGGTATCTCGCTCAGGGCGAACGCTGGAACGCGACGTCCGGCGTGACCCATCGCGTTCCATGGCGTCAGGGCGCGCTGGGCCTGCTCAAGCGCTTGTTTTAGCGCCTTGAAAAAATAGGTTGCGCTTTTCCTCGAAACTTGTTTTTGTGGCCGAACATTTCCACCTAAAGAAATAAGGAGCGCACGATGAAACTCGATCCTACGAAAATGAAGGACTGGGAAATCGCGGAAGCCGCCGAAGCGAACATGAGGCCGTTCGCTCAATTGGCCGAACAGCTTGGGCTGAAGGACGACGAGCTGATTCCCATGGGCAAGCATGTCGGCCGGGTGAATTTTCTGCGCGCGTCGCGCCGTCTCAAGGACGCTCCGAAAGGCAAATATGTCGACGTGACCGCCATTACGCCCACACCGCTCGGCGAGGGCAAGACCACAACCTCCATGGGGCTGATTCAAGGGCTGGGCAAAATCGGCAAATCCGTGGCGGGCGCGATACGCCAGCCCAGCGGCGGACCGACATTCAACATCAAGGGTTCCGCCGCCGGCGGCGGTCTCGCGCAGTGCATTCCGCTTACCGATTTTTCCATCCGACTGACCGGCGACATCGATTCCATCACCAATGCGCACAATCTGGCCATGGTCGCGCTGACCTCGCGCATGCAGCATGAACGGAATTACGACGACGCGCGTCTGGCCAAAAGCGGCCTCAAGCGTCTCGATATCGATCCCCATCGCGTGGAAATGAAATGGGCCATCGATTTCTGCGCGCAAGCGTTGCGCAACATCACGATCGGCCAGGGCGGCAAGATGGACGGATTCGAAATGGCGTCCGGATTCCAGATAACCGTTTCCAGCGAAATCATGGCCATTCTCGCTGTCGCCAAGGATCTGAAAGACATGCGCGAGCGCATGGCGAAGATCATCGTGGCTTACGACAAGCAGGGCGGCGCGATCACAACGGCCGACCTTGAAGTCGACGGCGCCATGACCGCGTGGATGGTCGACGCCTTGAACCCGAATCTGCTTCAGACGCTTGAAGGGCAGCCGGTCTTCGTGCATGCCGGCCCGTTCGCCAACATCGCGATCGGCCAGAGCTCCATCATTGCCGACGAACTGGGCGTCAGGCTGAGCGATTACCTTGTGACCGAAAGCGGGTTCGGCGCCGATATCGGGTTCGAGAAATTCTGGAACCTGAAATGCCGGTTCTCCGGGATCGCACCCGACGCCGTGGTTGTCACGGCCACAATACGCGCGCTTAAAATGCACGGCGGCGGGCCGAAAGTCAGTCCGGGCATTCCGCTGGACGAGGTGTATACGAAGGAAAACCTCGGCCTGCTGGAAACCGGCTGCGAGAACCTGATCGCCCATATCGAGACGGTCGCAAAGAGCGGCGTCCGACCGGTCGTCTGCATCAACAGCTTCTATACCGATACGAAGGCCGAGATTGCGCTGGTCAAGCGGATCGCCGAAGAACACGGCGCCCTGTGCGCGGTATCGGACCACTGGCTGAAAGGCGGAGACGGCGCCATCGAGCTGGCCGAGGCCGTGATTTCGGCCTGCAACGAGAAGACCGACTTCCGTTTCCTTTACGAACTGGAGACGCCTTTGCGGGACAGGATCGAACTGATCGCCAGGAACGTTTACGGCGCCGACGGCGTGACCTATTCCGACAAGGCGCTGGAAAAGGCCAAAATGTTCGAGTCCGATCCGGAGTCCGCCCGGCTGGGGACCTGCATGGTCAAGACCCATCTCAGCCTGTCTCACGATCCCGATGTCAAGGGCAGGCCGAAAGGCTGGACGCTGCCTATCAGCGATATTCTGATCTACAAGGGCGCAGGCTTCATTGTGCCGGTGGCCGGCGCCATCAAGCTGATGCCCGGCACGTGCTCCAATCCCGCGTTCAGGAAGATCGATGTGGATGTGGAAACCGGCAAGGTTAAGGGGCTGTTTTAGCGCGGACTCCCCCCAGATTTCACGGCACGGAATATCCAGTTTCCAAGGAATACAATGAAGGGGACAAGGGAAGATTAAGGCGAAAGATTAGGGCAAAAGATTAAGGGGTTCGCGTCTTGAGCCCTAATCTTTCGCCTTAATCTTTTGCCCTAATCTCTGAAAAACGTCCTGTTAATTTTGACAGAACACCCGACCTTAGGAGGCGACGACAATGACAGCGAAGATTATAGACGGAAAACAGGTGGCGCAGGACATACGCGCCGAGCTCAAGGCGGAAACGGCGAGGCTGAAGGAGAAGGGGATTGTGCCCGGACTGGGCGTGATTCTGGTCGGCGAAGATCCGGCTTCGCAATCCTACGTGACGGCCAAGGAACGGGCCTGCGCGGAAACGGGCCTGTATTCGGACGACAACCGGCTGCCCGCGACGACGTCGCAGGCCGAGCTCTTGGCGCTGATCGGGAAAATGAACGCGGACCCGAAGATCAACGGCATACTTGTCCAGTTGCCGTTGCCGAAACATCTGAACGAGGCCGAAGCGCTCATGACCATCGATCCGTCCAAGGACGTCGACGGGTTTCATCCCGTGAATGTCGGCCGCATGGTTCTGGGCGAGAAGGCGTTTCTGCCCTGTACGCCGCACGGCGTGATCCAGTTGCTGACCCGGAGCGGAGTCCAGGTCGGGGGCGCGCACGTTGTCGTGGTGGGCCGAAGCAATATCGTGGGCAAGCCGGTCGCCAACATGCTGCTTCAGAAGAAGGAAAACGCGAATGCCACGGTCACGATCTGCCACACGGGCACCGCCGATATCGCATATCATACGCGCCAGGCGGATATTGTCGTCGTGGCGGCCGGCCGGCCGAACACCGTCACCGCTGACATGGTTAAGGACGGTGTCGTGGTGATCGACGTTGGCGTCAACCGCGTGGAAGATGCGAGCCGGAAAAGCGGTTGCCGGCTGGTGGGCGACGTGGACTTCGAGGCGATCAAGGAAAAAGCGAGCCTGATCACGCCCGTGCCCGGCGGCGTGGGGCCGATGACGATCGCCATGCTCATGTACAACACCGTGGAAAGCGCGAAGACAAGCGCGGCCGGTTAGGCCGTCGGTATTCGCCCGCAACCCGGAGGTCGGGAAATCCGAAGGTGAAGCTAAACGGATGAAAAAAGACGCCATATCGACAGTGCGGGGTTCCCGCAGTGCGCAACGCGGGCGAACGGCGCTCGTTATCGGCGGCGGCGTAGCCGGCGCCGCCGTTGCCGACCGTTTGAGCCGCGGCGGGCTGGACGTGCATCTGGTCGAGAAGCAGCCGGATATTGGCGGGCATGCCGCGGAGATGGGGTGCAAGGCCGCCGCCGCGTGCGTGCGCTGCAACGTGTGCGTGGCCGACGAGATATTCAGGTCCGTTCGGGAATCGGCGGCGGCGCGGCGCCGTGGCCGCGCGCGCGGCGCGCCGGCGCCCATCCGGTTGCACACATCCGCCGAAGCGCTCGATATTCTGCCCGGCCGGAACGGACGCCGGTTTACGGCGGTCCTCGGCGGAAACCGGCGGCGGACGAAGCGGATCGACGCGGATTTCGTTGTCGTCGCCATCGGCTACCGGCCGTTCGATCCGGTCGAAAACAGTTCGTACGGATACGGCGTCATTCCCAACGTGATCACCGGAGTCGAAGCGGAACGGCAACTGGCCGCGAAACAAAGGATTGTCCGACCGTCCGACAATACCGTTCCCAAGCGCATGGCCTTCATTCAATGCGTGGGGTCGAGAACGGAGGAGCTGCATCGGCGACCGGAGGATACCGACTACTGCTCCACCGTTTGCTGCGCCTACGCGCTGCGCATGGCGACGCGCGTCAAGCATCAGTCCCCCGACACCGACATAGCCGTGTTCTACATGGATATTCAGACGTTTGGCAAGGGGTTCGAAACATTTTACGGGCAATGCAAGGACACGATGCGGTTTGTTCGCTCCCGGCCGTACGCGTTGAACGCCGGGCCCGAGGGGACGGTGCGCGTGAAGGTCGCGACCGAAGCGGGCGCAACCGGAAACGGAGCCCGGAGCGAGGATCGGGCCGGTGTGCGCGAGGAGACGTTCGATCTGGTCGTGCTCTCCGTGGGCATTCGTCCGCCGCCCGACGGCTTGAGTTTGGCGACCAAGCTTGGCATAGCCTCCGACGCGCAGGGTTTTTTGGGTTTGAAACGGGCGGCGGCGCAGCCGGACCTTCAGAGGCCGGGCATTTACGTCGCCGGCGCCGCCGAGTCGCCGAAGGATATCGCCGGCTGCATCGCGCAGGCGGAGTCTGTCAGCGCCCTGATACTCGGCGCGGCCGTCGGCCGCCGGGTTGGCAGAGGGAAACGCGGGGTCAACCGCGACACGGCGGTTGTCGGCGGAGGCGTCTCCGGAATGCAGACGGCGCTCGCGCTGGCCAAACTGGGGCATCGCGTGGCCTTGATCCACCGCGGCCCGGACTTGGGCGGGCGTGCCGCGCCGGAACAGGCCGGCCATCTCGACGCCGATTCGGAGGCTGCCGAAGCACGGGCGCGCGATCTTGTCGCCCGACTCCGCGACGCGGTCGGGAACGAGCCGGGCATCGTTCGGTATCCGGAAACCGCGCTGGAATCCGTGACGGGCGAGCAGGGCGGTTTTTCGTTGTTCCTGCGCGGGCGCCGCGAACGGCAAACCGTTGCGGCGGGCGCCCTGGCGCTGGCTACCGGCTCGACAGCGGCGCCCGCAACAGGACACATGTCCGGCGCGATCATGGGCCTGGCCGGCTTGCGGGCGAAGGTACGCCAAGGCGCCGTCGTCAGGCGGGTCGCGTTTCTGCTGGACATGGACGGCGAGCATGGACGCGAGGCATGGATTCGCGTGTTGACGACTGCCGAAAACATGTCCATACGCGGGATACAGACGAAAATATTCTGCCGCAACGCGCGTGTTGCCGCAACCGGAATGGAGCGGCTGTACCGGCGCGCGCGCGCGGCCGGAACGGTTGTCGTGAAGTTCGACACGAACCCGGCGGTTACGGAAAGGGCCGGCCGGGCGGTTGTGCGGTCGACGGATGCCGTGGCCGGAGCGGATGTATCGGAAACGTTCGATATCGCCGTGTTTGTCGAACGGCGGAACTGGAGCGGCAGCGCCGCTGTGCAGCGGGGCGTTGCCGGCTTGAGAGCGGGGCCCGAGGGCGAGTGGCAATACGACAGCATATGGCTGCTGCCCGGGCTGACGAACCGGCCCGGCGTTTTTGTTGTCGGCGCCGCGCGCGGCGATTCGGAATGCCGGGCGGGACTGATGGACGGTTTGGCGGTGGCGTACCGCATGCATGCCCTGCTGAGCGGGGACGCCTTGCGCAAGCGCGACGATGTCGCGACGGTGAACGCCGAAAAATGCGTGTTGTGCCTGACCTGCCTGCGCGTTTGCCCGCATGGCGCGATAGCGATCGACCCGGAAAGAAAAGCCGCGTTTCCTTCGCCCGTATCCTGCAAGAGATGCGGCATTTGCGTCAGCGAGTGTCCCGCGCAGGCGATGACGCTGCCCGGCTTCACGGACGAGCGGATAACGGCTGAAATCGGCGCCCGACCGAAAACGGTCGTGTTCGCATGCGAGAACTCGGCCGCGCCCGCCGCTCGGGCGGCCGGCCGGTCGTACGGGGCGTCGGTCAAGATCATCGTCGTGCCCTGCGCCGGCGACGTCGATCCGCGCATGGCGCTTTCCGCTCTTGAATCGGGAGCGCGCAAGGTTGTGATTCTCGGCTGTCATCCTGAAAGTTGCCAATACCTTAGCGGCTCGGGCAGCGCGGACAGAAGGATGCGGCGGCTTGCCGATCGGCTGGCGAAAGCCGGGTTTGACGGATCACGGGTGAGTTTTCACGGCATAACGGCGATGGAATCGGGCAAATTCGCGGACTTTTTGAAATGATTGTTGCCGAACAAAAACCGATGGAGGAGATCGTGGCGCTGGTGGCGGGCCACAAGCGCGTTTTGGCGCTGGGCTGCGGCGGCTGCGTGACGGTCTGCTTGTCCGGCGGCCAACGCGAGGTGTCGACTCTGGCCTCCATCGTGCGGCTCGGATGTCGCATGACGGTGGAGGAAGCCACCCTCGAACGACAGTGCGACGCCGAATTTTTCGATGCCGTTCGGGAACAGGCGGAACGGTGCGACGCTATTCTGTCGCTCGCCTGCGGGGTGGGCGTTCAAATGGCCGCCCGCCTTTTTCCCGGCAAACCGGTGTATCCGGCGCTGAACACCCGGTTCATGGGCACGAACGACGGGGCCGGGCAATGGTCGGAAAACTGTCTCGCTTGCGGCGATTGCTCGCTCGGCGTTTTCGGCGCGGTTTGTCCCGTCGCGCGCTGCTCCAAATCGCTGCTGAACGGGCCGTGCGGCGGATCGGCGAACGGAATGTGCGAGGTCGACCCGGAGCGTATCGAGTGCGCCTGGCAACTCGTGCACGACCGGCTGAAAGCGCTCGGACGGATGGATGTCCTCGACGCAATCGCCGAGCCGAGGGATTGGTCGAAAACCCATTCGGGCGGGCCGAGAAGACTTTCAAGGGAAGACATGGCGGACTTGCGATGAACGACAACGCCTGTAAATCGGGGAGTGGCCTGGAGAAGAAGCTCGCGGCGGGCGGGTTCGCCGTTACGGCCGAGCTGGGCCCGCCGAAAAGCGCGGATATCGACGCTATCGCTAAAAAAGCGGCCTGTCTTAAAGGCGTGGTCGACGCCGTCAACATTACGGACAACCAGACGGCCATTGTCAGGGTCTCGAGCATCGCCACCGCCAAGCTGGCGCTGGACATGGGGCTGGAGCCGATCATGCAGATGACCTGCCGCGACCGCAACAGGCTGGCTATTCAGGCCGATGTGCTGGGCGCCTATTTGCTTGGCATCCGCAACATGCTGTGCCTTACCGGCGATCATCAGTGTTTCGGCAACCATGCCGACGCCCGCTATGTCTTCGATCTGGATTCGTTGCAACTGGTGCGCATGGTGAAACGGATGCGGGACGACAAGGTCTTCGCGTGCGGCCAGGACATCAGGACCTCGAAAAAATCCGAACCGAAAGAGCCGAGAATGTACATCGGCGCCGCCGCCAATCCGTTCGGCGATCCGTTCGAGTTCCGCGCGGCCCGCCTGGAGAAGAAGGTGAAGGCCGGCGTCGATTTCGTTCAGACCCAGTGCATTTACGATATGGACCGCTTTTCCAGATGGATGGAGCACGTGCGCGACAGGGGCCTGCACAGGGCATGCAAAATCCTCGCGGGTGTCACGCCTCTGAAATCCGCCGGCATGGCCAGATACATGCGCGACCAAGTCGCCGGAATTATTGTGCCGGACGATTATGTCAAACGCATGGCCGACGCGAAGGATCCGAAGGAGGAGGGCATCCGGATCTGTGTCGAGCAGATTGAACGGATTCGTCAAATCGAGGGTGTGGCCGGCATCCATGTCATGGCGATCGAGTGGGAGGAAAAGGTGGCGGAAATCGTGGAGAAGGCCGGATTGAGAAAGAATGGAGAATAGGCGATGGAAACAATCGACAGCAAGACGCTCGATCGCTCTTTCAGGCATGACGTGGCCGCCCGTGCGGGCGGAGAGAATATAGGGCTTTGTTTCGCGTGCGGCACCTGCACCGCCTGCTGCCCCGTGTCGGAAATCGAGCCGGAGTTCAATCCGCGCAAGATCATCCGCCAGGTGCTGCTGGGGCTGCGGACCGAGACGCTTGCCTCGCCCATGATTTGGCGCTGCATTCAATGCTATGCCTGTACGGCCAAATGTCCGCAGAACGTGAAGTTCAGGGAAATCATAAGGGCGTTGCGCGAGATGGCCGTTGCGGAAGGCTGCGCGGACGCCTCGCTTCAGGAGACCGTGCTCGAGGCCGGCCGCATGACGCTCGAACTGCGCAACAGGATGATGGCCGAGATCGCCGCCGGTCGCCGCAGTCTCGAGGACTGGCGGACAAAGCTGAATGTCGACCGTGAAGGATGAATCCGGTCGGAAAGACGACATGAAGGCGCTCATGATTGCGAAACGACATAAACCCGAAAAAATCGGAGCGGCGCTGGTGGTGGGCGGCGGCATCGCCGGCATCCAGGCGGCGCTCGATTTGGCGGAATCGGGCCAGAAGGTCTATCTGCTCGAAAATTCGCCCGCCATAGGCGGGCACATGGCCCGGTTGGACAAGACGTTCCCGACCAACGACTGCTCGATGTGCATTCTTTCCCCGAAAATTGTCGAGTGCGGTCGGCATTTGAACATCGAAACGATAACATGGGCCGAGCTCGAGGACGTGTCGGGCGAGGCCGGAGACTTCACCGTCAGGGTGCGTAAGCGCGCCCGATACGTGGACTTGACGACGTGTACCGGCTGCGGCGAATGCGCCAAGGTGTGCCCCATAGTAGCCGCCAACGAGTTCGACGGCGGGATCGGGGAACGCCAAGCCGTTTTCCGGCCTTGTCCGCAGGCGTATCCCAACGCCTTTGTCATAGACAAGCACGGCCGGAGCCCTTGCCGGGTCGGCTGTCCGGCGGGAATCAACATCAACGCCTATGTCGCGCTGGCCGCGGAAGGACGGTTCGATGAAGCGCTCGACGCCATTCTGGACGCCGCGCCGTTGCCGGGCGTTCTGGGCCGGGTTTGTCACCATCCGTGCGAGGATCATTGCCATCTGAGCCATTTCGACGAACCGGTTTCCATCTGCGCCATTAAGCGGTTTCTGGCCGACAAGCGCCGTGTCGAGGGCGGGACGCGGGCCGGAACCGGCCCCGACCAAAAACTCGAGAAGGTCGCCATTGTCGGCAGCGGACCGGCCGGACTCGCTGCGGCGCGGGAACTGGCGCGCAAGGGGTACCGGCCCGCAATTTTCGACGCGGCGTCCCGGGCCGGCGGCATGCTCGCCTGGGGCATCCCGGACTATCGTTTGCCGCCGGACGTCCTCGAAGCCGATATCCGGGACGTGCTCGACGAAGGGGTGGTACTCAAGCTCGGGCGGCGGTTCGGGACCGATATCACATGGGCCGCTTTGCGGGCGAAGGGGTTCAAGGCGCTGATCATGGCCGTCGGCGCGCAGTCCGGCGCGAGACTGAGCGTCGAGGGCGAGGAGCTTGCCGGCGTGACCGATGCCATCGCCTTTCTGCGCGAGGTGAACTCGGGCGCGACGGCGCGTGTCGGCCGGCGCGTGACGGTGATCGGCGGCGGAAACTCCGCCATTGATTCCGCTCGCACTGCGCTGCGGCTGGGCGCCGAGCGCGTGACGGTTGTCTATCGCAGATCGCGCTCGGAAATGCCCGCGATCCCGTTCGAAATCGATGCGGCGGAACAGGAAGGCGTTCAGTTCCATTTCCTCGCCGCGCCCGTGCGTTTCCGCGGAGCCGACGGCAAGGTTTCCGGCATGACGTGCATCCGCATGAGACTGGGCGAGCCCGACGCCAGCGGACGTTCCAGGCCGGAACCCGTTCCGGGCTCCGAGTTCGATCTCGAGACCGATATGGCGATCGCCGCCATCGGTCAGAAGGTGGACCTGTCCGAGGACGCCGAGCTAGCCGATGCGAGCTTGACGCGATGGGGCACGTTCGCCGCCGACGAGCGGACCGGCGCCGTCGGCCTGCCCGGCGTGTTCGCCGCAGGCGATGCGGTCACAGGGCCGGGCTCCGTGATCGGCGCCATCGCCGAAGGCAAAAAAGCGGCCCGGGCCGTGGACAGCTTTCTGCGCGGCGCGCCGTTCGAGCCGTCTGCCCGGGTCGCCGACGAGTCGATTGTCTCCGATCCGCCCGCGCCGGACGGGAAACAGCCTCTCGAGCCCCGCCAGTACGGCCCGGAATTGGCGATCGAGACGCGCATCCGCGATTTCAGCGAGGTGGAAGGCGCGCTGACGGAAGAACAAGCGGTTGCGGAGGCGAAGCGCTGTCTGCATTGCGCCATGTGTTCCGAGTGCATGGCCTGCGTCGAGGCGTGTCAAGCGCAGGCGATTCGGCACGATCAGGAAGACGAGATCGTCCAGTTCAAGGTCGGCGCCGTTATCGCCGTGCCCGGCTTCGAGGATTTCCAGCCTTCGCGCGAATACGATTTAGGCTACAGCCGCTACCCCGACGTCGTCACCAGTCTGGAGTTCGAGCGAATCCTCTCCGCATCGGGTCCGTTCTCCGGGCATGTGCGTCGCATATCGGACGGCACAGCCCCGAAAAAAATCGCCTTTCTTCAATGCGTCGGTTCGCGGGATATTTCCTGCCGGAACAGGTATTGCTCCTCGGTATGCTGCATGTACGCCATCAAGGAGGCGGTGATCGCCAAGGAACACATGAAAGGGGTCGAGGCGACCGTTTTTTTCATGGACATGCGCGCGTTCGGAAAGGATTTCGACACGTACTACGAGCGCGCCAAATCGGAGTACGGCGTCCGTTTCGTGCGCGCGCGACCCGGTGGCGTGTCGAGGGACAACGAGACGGGCCGACTTGTGGTGCGCTATGCGCCGGAGTCCGGTCCGGTTGCCGACGAGCCGTTCGACATGGTGGTTCTCTCGACGGGGCTCGAACCGCCCGCCCAGGCCCGAGCCCTGGCCGAAAAGCTGGGCGTGCGGGTCAATGCGGACGGATTTTTCTGGACCGATCCCGTCCATACGCTGCAAACATCTCGATCGGGCGTATTCGTCGGCGGCGCCGCGTCGGGCCCGAAGGACATCCCTGAAACCGTTATTCAGGCGAGCGCCGCCGCATGCGAAGCCGGCCGGCTGTTGCGCGAGGCGCGCGACACGTTGACGCGGGAACGCGCGTTCCCGCCGGAACGAGACGTGGCCTCCGAACCCGTGCGGACCGGGGTGTTTGTCTGCCACTGCGGAATCAATATCGGCGGGGTCGTCGATGTGCCCGATGTCGCGGAATTCGCCCGAGCCTTGCCGTCGGTCGTTTACGCGGAGGACAATCTTTATACCTGTTCGCAAGATACGCAGGACCATATTCGCGAGATGATTCTGGAGCATCGTCTCAACCGGGTGGTCGTGGCGTCCTGTTCGCCGCGTACCCATGAACCGCTTTTTCAGGAGACGTTGCGGCAGGCGGGTCTCAATCCGCACCTTTTCGCCATGGCCAATATCCGCGATCAATGTTCATGGGTTCACCAGAACGAACCGGCCGCCGCCACCGCGAAATCCAGGGATCTGGTCCGCATGGCGGTCGCCAAGGCGCGCCTGGCGGAGCCGCTGTCCGCCGTGGTCCTTCCGATGACCCGCAGCGCGCTGGTCGTTGGCGGCGGCTTCGCCGGCATGACCGGCGCTTTGGCCGTCGCCGATCAGGGGTTCGACGTCTGCCTGGTGGAGCGCGACAATAAGCTGGGCGGTAGCCTGCGCGACCGGAGCCCCGCGCCGGGCATGCGGGAGATCAAGGTCCAATTGACGGCGCTGACGAAAGCGGTTCGGACCCATCCCCGCATCCGGGTTCGCCTGAACACGTCGGTGCGGGAAATCAAGGGATTCGTCGGCAATTACAATACTGTTCTGTCCAACAATACCGCTTTCGAACATGGCGCGATCCTCGTGGCCACAGGCGCCGGCGAAACCCGTCCTCAAGCCTACGGGTACGGTCGAAGCGAAAGAATTGTCACCCAGACCGAGTTCGACGCCAAACTGGACGCGGGACTCGGCGCGCGGGCCAAAAGCGTCGTCATGATTCAATGCGTCGGTTCGCGCGAAGCGCCGCGTTCGTATTGCAGCCGTGTCTGCTGTTCGCGAACCGTTCGGGCCGCCATCCGCGTTAAGGAGCAGCGGCCCGACATGGAGGTTCTTGTGCTGCACAGGGACATTCGCACCTATGGCGAGCGCGAGCTGCTCTATGCCGAGGCCCGCGACAAGGGCGTGTTGTTCGTGCGGTTCGAGCTTGACAGTCGGCCGGACGTGAAAGTCGGCAAAAAATCGGGTCGCACGCATCCGGCGCCGACGGTTGTTTTCAAGGACCCGCTGCTTGATCGGCGCATCGAGATCAAAGCCGATTACGTCGTGCTCGCCGCGGGTATCGAGGCCGATCGCGAAGCGAACGACGCCTTGGCCAGACAGTTGAAGGTTCCGGTCAACCACGACGGCTTTTTCATGGAAGCCCATGCGAAATTGCGGCCCGTCGAGTTCGCCACCGAAGGCGTCTATCTCGCGGGTCTGGCGCACGGGCCGAAGGCGGCGGAAGAGTCGGCGGCGCAGGCGCTGGCCGCGGCGGCCCGGATATGCGCGTTGCTTTCGCAAAAGGCCCTGGAAGCGCATGGAACCGTGAGCGTCGTCAATGCGGAGCGCTGTTCGGCTTGCGGGCTGTGCGAAAAAATGTGCGCCTTCAACGCGATCGGCATGGAGCTGCAGAGGATCGGCAGGGAAGAACGCCTGCTGCCCAAGGTCAACCTTGCGCTGTGCAAGGGATGCGGCGTCTGCGCGGCCAGTTGCCGATGCGGCGCCATGACCCTGAAAGGGAGCACGGACGAACAGGTCGTTGCGGAGATCATGGCCTTATGAAAGAGAACGTTGCGGATTGGGAACCCAAAATACTCGCTTTCCTGTGCACCTGGTGTTCGTATGCCGGCGCGGATCTGGCGGGCGTGAGCCGTTACCAGTATCCGCCGAACATAAGGATCGTCAAGGTGCCGTGTTCCGGTCGCGTGAACCCGGCCTATATCCTGAAAGGGCTGTGCCAGGGATACGATGGCGTTCTTGTGTCCGGATGTCATCCCGGCGACTGCCATTACCTGACCGGCAATTATCATGCGCGGCGCAAATTTCATCTGCTCGCCCGCCTGCTCGATTTTGCGGGTATCGAGGAAGGCCGCGTCCGGTTCTCGTGGATTTCCGCCGCCGAAGGCGCCCGGTTCGCCGATGTGATGAAACAGATGACCGATACCATTGTGAAACTGGGCCCCAATACGCAGATGGCGAAAGCACAGGTGCGCTATGACTGAAAGAACCGACCTGAAAACAATCGCCGCCGAATGGCTGGCCGACGGAAAAGCGGATGTGCTGATCGGCTGGCAAGCCGGCACGTTGCCGCTCGCGGCCGCGCCGCTGATCCTGCATGCCGACCGTTCCGGCGCCGACCCTGCCGGCGGAAACAAGGATAAGCTCGTGTTCGACGCGCGCTGCGCGATGAACCTGGTCAATCTCCTGCATAAGTTCAAGGATAAAAAAGTCGCCGTTGTCGTCAAAGGTTGCGATTCCCGCTCGCTAATCGGCCTGATCCAGGAAAAACAGGTCGATCGGGACCGTATCGTCGTGATCGGCGCCCCATGCGCCGGCGTGATCGATCCGAGCGCCCTGGCCCGGATCACCGGCTGCGACGCCCCTTCAGGCGCGACGCTGGAAAAGGATCAAGTCCGCGTTGTCTGCGACAGGGAGGAGAAGGTTGTTCCGCTGAGCGAAGCGGTTTATCCCGGCTGCCGGGGCTGTTCCGTGCGCAATCCGCTGCTCGCCGACTGTCTGATCGCCGATCCCGTCGAGCAGTCGGCGGCGCCGGAAGCGTTCGGGGATGTCGAGGCGTTGCGGCAAATGTCGCGGGACGAGCGCTGGCGGAAGTTCCTGCACGAGATGAAGCGGTGCATCCTCTGTCACGCCTGCCGCGCTATGTGCCCGGCCTGCTATTGCCGGGAGTGTTTCGCCGACATAACCCGGCCCAGGCTCGCCGGGAGAACCGCCGACCCTGCCGACGCCATGTTCTTCCATCTGCTTCGGCTGATGCATCTGGCCGGACGCTGCACCGGTTGCGGCGCCTGCGTTCGCGCCTGTCCCATGGGTGTGGATTTGCGCTTGTACAACGATTTCTTGCGCGCGTTCGCGAAAAAGGAATACGGATTCGAGGCCGGCGCCGACGCGCAGGCCCCGCCGTTTATCGGCGAGTTCGACCAGAACGATCCGAACGATTTTACGATGTGACGCCTCTTATGGAAACGAGAATAATTCCAAAATCGGAAACAGGCGCTTTCGTCGCCCGACTGCTGGAACGGCACAAAGTCATGGCGCCCGTCCGCCGCGACGGCGTCTGTTTCTTCGAGTGGCTGGCGACGGCGGACGCGCTCGATCTTTCGTGCGTCGTTCCGCGTTCAACGGCCAAAGAGGCCCTGCTGCCCCGGTCCGAAACCCTGTTCGGCTATCGTCTGGAAAAGGGCGAAGAGCGGATCGTTCCGCCTCCGGCGCCGGAGGCGCAGGTTTTGTTCGGCTTGCATCCGTGCGACGTCAAGGCGATCGGCGTGCTCGATGCCGTGTTTTCGGCCCAGCCCTCGCCCGATCAGCCTTATCTCGCGCGCCGTGCCGCCACGACGGTGATTGGGCGCGGCGCGTGCTCCGCTCCGCCGACGGCTTTCTTTCTCGACATGGGCATCGATCCGATGGACAACAGCGCATGCGACATGTTCCTTGTGCCTGTCGAGCCGGACCGGTTCGCGCTCGAAATCATAACCGACAAGGGCCGCGCCCTGACGCGCGCCTGCGAGGGATTCAAGCCGGCCGACGCCAGGACCCTGGCGCGCGTTGC
>SLMC01000274.1 GCA_007133745.1 Kiritimatiellia bacterium | reverse complement strand
TGGCGCCGCTTTGATCGGCGGGACCTGGCCCGCCAACCGGGTTGCCGCGCGCCGGGTCGCGCGAAACAGAATCCACAGGGACAGACCTTCTGTCGTACAGCGCTGTCCGACAGGCAACGGAAACGTCCGGTTCGACTTGAAGCCGTCACACGTGAACGAATGCCGCCATGCCCGATAACGGGTGTGTCCCAACGTTTCTAACGGGTGTGTCCTAACGTTTCCGTTCGCGATCGTTGGCGGACTGGCCAACTAAATTTCCGTTAATCCACCGGCTCTGCCGGTGAGAATGGGAAAGTTTCTTCCGGTTGCGCAGACAGGCCGCCAAACGTCGGCAGTCGATGGGTAAGCCGGTCGAGCATTTCCTTGCGAAACGCCCGGTCGATCTGCCGACGCAGGACGAAGCGCAGCGGATCGGAACACGACTTGCATAGAGCCGGCCAGGCATGTTTCCGGCGTATTGCGCGCTTGCGGGCCGCGATCTCGGACCAGGCATGGCGGTTCACGTTGCCCAGTGCGCAGGCGCGCGGCACGTCATGACAGCAAGGCAGCACGTCGCCGCGCCAGGACACGAACGTGATGACTTCGAACAATTGGCAGGGTTTGCCGTTCAGGCCGCGCGTTGACGACACGGCGGCCGTGCGGAGCAGGCCGGCCCGATCATGCAGTTTTTGCGGCCGGAACCTGCGGATGCCGCGTGCGCGCCAGAACCGCTCGATGTTTTCGGCGTCCCCGGCGTTATCCGGGCCAATCACGTAGTTGATTTGCACCTGCGTGGCGGCGCCGGTTCGCTCGATGAGGGCCACGATCCGGTCCACGTTCGCCAGCGTTGTCTCGAAACGGGCGCCGCGCATGTTGGCTTCGTAGCTTTCCGCCTCCAGCCCGTTGAAGCTGATATCCAGAATATCCAGACCGGCTTCGATCAGGCGGCGGGCTTTGTCGCCGGCGAGATGCGCGCCATTGCTGGTGATCCAGGTCAGCGTTTTGGGATAGCGCGCCTTGATCCGCCGCACGAACTCCGGCAACAGGGGGTTCAAGGTCGGCTCGCCCATCCCGACGAACGAGACCGTGTCTGTCGGGCGCAAAGGGACCGCATCCAGAAACCGGTCGAAGGTCTCTTGCGTCATCAGGCCCGTTTCCGGCAGATGTTCTCTAGGGCAGAACCGGCAATGCACATCGCAGCGCGACGAAGCCTCCACATCGAAGATGCGTACGCCTAAAAGTTTGGATAGCATGGTTTTGCCTCCTTGTTTGTTGTTGCTGCGCGCCTAAGAGCGCGTTGAGCCGTTTCATTGTCCGTTTCATGAAAGCTGACGCCGATTTTCGTTTTGCGTAGCGGGCGCGCGGGAATCCCGCCCCAAATCTCTCCCGCTGGAATGCGCGTGCGCATCGGGACGACCGCGCCTGAAGCGACCACGGCGTCTTCCCCCACATCCGTGCCTGGCATGAGAACAACGTTGACACCCACGGTCGCGCCTGTTCGTATCGTGATCGGATGCAGGGAAAAACGTCCGTTGGCGATGGCATGCGCGGTGATCATGGCGTTGCGTCCCACGACAACATGCGCGCCAATCCGCGTCATGGTCGGGTCCAAAATCTGCGCGCCGGGCGCGATGACAACCCCTTTTCCTGCGTGAACCCCGCACAACTTGTGGAAGAGTACCCTGCAAAACCCCGGGCAGAGCCAGCTTAGGAACGATGTGCCCAGCATACGCACAACATCGCCATGCTTCCACAGGTTGAACTGACCCGCCTCCATGTCGTATTCGCCCGCTCGCGCGGGAATGACTGCATTAAGCAAGCGCAAATAGAGCAGCGTCAGCACATTGTATAAGGCCAACGTCCCGGAGACAAAGGCGGCGAAAACGATTGCGTCGTTTTCAGTCGGTAAATAAACGACCCCATGGCATGCCGCTCCGACGCTTGCGCCCAACAGCAGCAGGGCGACAGGAATTCCCAACAGATCGGTCCAGTTGAATTTCATGGCTATGCCTCCTTAAGGCGGGCTGTCGCCCGCAACCCAAGTGTGTGGGTATGTGGGTTTGGGAGTATGTGAATTTTCACCACAAACACCCACCCACACGCTCACACACTCACAAACAATCACGCCTCCAATGTCTTCCGGTCCTCGCCTTTTACGTGTTTGCGGTACAGCCGACGCCGTTGCGCGGTGCGTTACATTAAATTTGATTTATTTTGTAACGGCATCTATGGTAGCGGCGGCTATATTGCGAATAGACAAGCACGAAAGGATGGCTGAGATGAGCGACAATACCTTGCCGGTCGAGCCTGACGATGCGACGCTGATCCGGCGCTATGCGGAATTCGAAGATGGCGAGGCGCTCGATACGCTGTTCCGCCGCCATGCCGATTTCGCGTATCAGATCGCCTGCCGTTTTCTCAACAACGCTTCGGAAGCCGAAGATGTCGTGCAGGCGGCGTTTCTTCGCGTGATGAGAGACGCCAAAACCTATCGCGGCGGGGCGGGGGTCAAGGTTTGGATCATGAAAATCGTTGTCAGCGCCTGTCGAACGTTTGTGAAATCGGCCGTTCGGCGCCGTCGGCGCGAAAAGATTCGCGCCGAAGAGGACGAATGGCTGGCGATGACGGCCAAGCCTGCGCAGGACGGTGTTGCCGAGGAATGGATCGAGGGCGTCAGGAAGGCGTTGGAGCGGCTTCCGTCGAAATACCGCATGCCGATATGGCTGCATCATTACGAAGGCATGCCCTATCGGGACGTATCCCGTATTCTTGATGTGACTGAAGGCACGTTGCGCGCGCAGGCCAAGCGCGGGCTGACCCTTTTGCGCGCCAACCTGGCCCGCACAGGGCTAGTTGTGCCGTCCGCCATGATCCTGCCCTCGCTGCGGTCCGTTTCCCTGTCGCCCGCGCCGGTACGTTTGACGCGAACATTGTCGGCCTTGAGTCGAACGGCTCAGGCGGCTTTACCGGTGGATGCTCGTCCGCGATCGTTGCCGTCCGTCCGTATCAGGGCTGTTGGCGTGGCGGGTCTGGCGGTGGCGGGCGGCTTGGCGGCTGCCGTTTGGATTGGACGATCCGATAGGACTCCGGCCAATCCCATGCCCGTTCCCGTTGCCGATCCTATGCGGTACGGCGAAATGCTGGCCTATTGGCATTTCGACGCGCCCGACGCTACGCAGGGCTTGCATGTGGTCGATGGCGAATGGCGCCATGTCGCGCAATCCGGGTGGGACGGGTCCGGCGGCATGGAAATCGTTAGCGACCTGTTTCAGGTCGTTTTGCCGGAGTTTCCACGCCGCTTTCCTATCGAAATTTCCTATCGCGCCCGGCCGTTGCTGACACAGGCCTTTCATCGGGCACGCAAGACAAAGGGTTTGGATACCGTTGTCTTCGCGTCATGGACGCCACACCGCATGAAAGCCTTATTCCACGGACTGGGCGATGCGCCGAATTTTGCAGGAGATGCCGGACCGTGGCGCCGAGTCGTCGAATACGCGACCGAGGATTTCGTCTATATGGAAATAGACGGCAAACCGCATTCGCTGATGCTGCAAAAACCTTTGCCCGCCAGCAGACTCAGTGTGATGGCGCGCGGGCGTTTCCACCTTGACGACCTGACCGTGCGCGCCATCGCGTCGGAGCAGGTTCCCGATTTGAGCCGCTATTTCGAAGCTATCGAATCCGTGCCGCCCGATAAAAGAAAGGGAACGGTAGCGCTGCCTCACATCGAGCCGGGTTTGGCGCAGAAACAAGTTACGGTAAGATTCTACGACTGACCCCAGGGCGCTTGGACAACGCTGTTTGGGATCCGATCCGGCGCTTTGAAATGCCGTACGTTGTATGTGGGTGTGTGAGTGTGGGGGGTCGTCTCAATCCTTGTCCCGATCTTTGTCGATGACGATAAAGATAATGATCGAGACAACGATAAAGAGGACGAAGATCAAGATAATGATCGAGACAACGATGAAAGCCCACGATAACGGGTCTGTCCCTGTGGGATCCCTGTGGGATCTTGTTGACTTCATTGACCTTGCCGACCCTGTTGACGGCAGGGACCTAGAGCCTGTCCGAAAAGGGTTTGCTACGCTCTGTCATTCCGAGCCTGCGAGGAATCTCGCTTCGCAAAAACCTTTATTTCGCGGCGTTCCGCCCTGCCTGCCGGCAGGCAGGCGAGATCTCTCGACTTCGCTTCCGCCTTCGTAAGAATAACTACGGCGGGACAAGCGGGATGATAATTGGCACTGGCAACTCCCTTTTCGGCGCCTACTTGTCGCCGTTCTACGCTCTATGCCCTATGCTCTTTGCTTCTCCCCTCCCCACACTCACACACTCACACACCCCCACACTCTCCCCTCCCGCCACGGCTCACACCGCGGCCCAGCGCGGGAGGCCGACAGCGGGTTCGGCGGCCGGATCGGCAGCCAAATCGGGTTCGGCGGCGGATTCCGCGAGATGGCGGCTATAGGCGTTGGCGCGTTCGCAGAGCGTGCCGAGCAGGCGGTAGTCGCAGGAGACGATGTCGGCCAGCGTCTCGCGTTTGAAGGCGCGGATGCCCTCGGCGCCTTCGTAGCCGCAGGCGCGCGCCATCAGGAAATGCTCGTCGGAGAGATCGGTCGGCACGCCGAGTTTCTCGATGGCCGAGCGCATCGTGCCGCAGAGCCGGAGCAGCTCGACGAAATCGCGGCCCTCGTGCCGAATGCCCAAGGTCGGCCACAGTTCCGGCGGCTTGTAGAGCACGTACTCGTATTCCATCATCTCCGGCACGAACCGCTCGCCCAGCGCGAACCCGAACTCCTCGGCGCGCGCGAACCATTCGCTGTTCTTGAACAGGCCGGGCGGCGTGACCATCACCGAGTTCGGCCGCGCCTCGCGAATCAGGTCGAGATTGGCGGCCATAACATCCGCGTCGGTCGCGCCCTCGATCAGCGGCGTGGGATAGATCATGGCCAAAGCAATGTCCACGGCATGGCCCGCCTTTCGCTCGGCTTCTCGCAGCGCCTTGATCGTCCAGACCAGGTCCTCGCGGGTCAGGCCCTTGTTCATGACCTGCTCGTTCACGCCGTCGTGGCCGGTCTCGCCGCCGATGAAGACCGCGCGCAGACCGGACCGGATCATGAGCGCGTATTTTTCCGACAAATCCGCGAAGACCTCGGGGTCCTTCGCGTTCGGCCGCGCGCGGCTGCCCATGGCGTACTCGATACGCAGACCGGCATCGAGAATGCCGCGCGCGATGGCTTCCCCGAAATCGGGCGGCGTATCCGAGCCGGCGAACCGGAACAGGCCGATGCCCTGCTCGCGCATGAGCCGAATCTCGTCCACGATTCGGTCCACCTTGCGCTTGACGTAGTCGGGTTCGAGATGCTGGTGTACGCAGAAGCTGCACTTGCCCCAGGCGCAGCCGGAGCTTTCCAGCAGCACGTGCAACCGAACCTTGCCGTTTGTGTCGCCATAGACCGGCACGCGCCGCTCGTCGATGGCGCCGGCATGCTTGGCCGTCTTGCGGATGGCCGAGCCGTCGCGCCACACCACATTGGTCAGCGTGCCGTCCGCGATTCGTTCGCGCAGCAGCGCCTGCAAGACGGCGCGGCCCTGTCCTTGCGACGCGTCCGCCGCGTCCAGAATGCGGCTCAGCGCGGCTTCGCCTTCGCCGATCACGGCCAGATCGAACGGGCTGTGCTTGAGGAAATCCTCCTCGTACAGCGTGGCATGATAGCCGCCGGCGACAATCAGCGTTTCCGGCGAACGCCGCCGGATTTCATGCGCCAGGTATTTGGCCCAGAAGAAGGCTTCCCCGTACCAGACCTTCATGCCGAAGACCGACAGGTTATGGCGGGCGACTTCGCGGGCCAGGTTCCGCAGCGCGCGGGCCATGCGCCGACGCTGGATCAGGGCCATGATCTGTTGTAGCCACAGTGTCGCCAGGCCCAACACCTGGAACAGGAGGCCTTTGCGCCGACGG
>SLMC01000078.1 GCA_007133745.1 Kiritimatiellia bacterium | reverse complement strand
GTTTTCCTCGCCCGCCGCGATCTGGCTGGCCCACAGCACGCCGCGGGCGCCTTCCTTGAAGCGCAACAGCACGCTGCCGTCGTCGTCGAGCTGGCGGCCTCGCACGAACGTGGAGAGATCGGCGCAGGCTTCGGCGATCGCGTCGCCGACAATGTACTCGGCCAATTGCGCCGCATGCGACCCGATATCGCCCATGCAGCAGCTCAACCCCGCGCGTTTTGGATTGGTGCGCCATACGGCCTGCTTGCAGCCGGCGGTTTCTTCGCGGGTGGCCAGCCATCCCTGGGGATACTCGACCACCACGCGTCGGACGCGCCCCAGTTCGCCCTTGGCCACCATGTCGCGCGCTTCCTTGACCATAGGCGTACCCGAGTAATTGTGTGTCAGACAAAACAGCAAACCGCTCGCCTTGACCTTGCGCGCCAGATTCTGGGCTTCGTCCAATGTCACCGTCATGGGCTTGTCGCACACGACGCTGAATCCGGCGTCGAGCGCCGCCATGGAAATCGGATAGTGCATGTTGTTGGGCGTGACAACAACCGTGAAATCCATGCGCTGATCAGGCGGAAGCTTGGCTTCGGTCTTGAACATTTCGCGATAGGTCCCGTATACGCGCGCCGGTTCCAACCCGAGATCCCTGCCGCTTTCGAGCGATTTCTTTTTCGAACTGCTGAACGAGCCGCACACCAATTCGGCTTGATCGTCCATCCGCGCGGCCAACCGATGCACCGCCCCGATAAATGAATCATTGCCCCCGCCTACCATTCCCATTCGCAAACGTCTTTTCACTGAATCCTCCTTAATTAAGCATGGTTATGCACGAAGGCACGAAAACCTTCTTCTATCGATTCCTAGACTATACTTTACTCCCTCTCGTGGCAACTCTTTTTTTCGGCAGCCTGTTCCGTGTCCGGCAAATTCACCGCATGTCCGCGTGATAGGCCTGAAGCGATTTGACCGATGCATCGCCCGCCTTCCGCGCGCCGATCCCCTCCGACGCAGCCAGGGCGGCGGCGACCGTGGTCATGTAGGGAATGCGATGTCGAATGGCGGCCTTGCGGATGTACGAATCGTCGGTCACGCTCAGCTTGCCGGACGGGGTATTGACAATAAGCTGGATTTCGCCGTTCTTGATGGCATCGCCGACATTCGGGCGCCCTTCGTGCATCTTGAGAATCGCATCGCTGTCAATGCCATGTTGCGCGAGAAACGCGCTCGTCCCGCCGGTGGCCATCAGCCGAAAACCGTTGTCGCGAAACGTACGTGCCGCCCGCACCAACGCATCGCTGCGGTCGCGCACGCACACGGTGAGCAACACGGCCCCCTGCGTAGGCAGAGTGGCCTTGGCAGCATCCTGCGCCTTGAAAAACGCCATGCCGAACGAATCGGCCAGGCCGAGCACTTCGCCGGTCGAGCGCATTTCCGGCCCGAGAACGGGATCCACCTCGGGAAACATATTGAAGGGGAAAACCGACTCCTTGACGCCATAATGCGCAAACAGCCGATCGTTCAAGTCGAAGTCGGCCAGCGTCTTGCCCATCATGATCTCGGTGGCCATGCGCGCCATGGACAAGCCGCACACCTTGGAGACCAGCGGCACCGTACGCGAAGCGCGCGGGTTCGCCTCGAGCACGTAGATCGTGTCTTCGCAAATGGCGTACTGCATGTTCATCAGGCCCACAACCCGCATTTCGCGGGCGATCCGGCGCGTATAGTCGCGAATGGTTTCCTGATGCTCGGCCGAGATGGTTGTCGGCGGAATCACGCAGGCGGAATCGCCCGAATGCACACCCGCCTGCTCGATATGCTCCATGACAGCCGGAACGTAGGCGTCATGGCCGTCGGCGATAGCGTCGGCTTCGGCCTCGACGGCATTGCTCAGATACTTGTCGATCAGAATGGGCCGGTCCGGCGTGACATCGACAGCCGCAAGCATGTAGGATCGGAGCATATCCTCGTCGTACACGATCTCCATGCCGCGCCCGCCCAGCACGTAGGACGGTCGCACCATGAGCGGGTAACCGATATCGGCGGCGATCCCCAGCGCATCGTCCACCGTCAGCGCCATGCCGCTGGGGGCCATGGGAATGTCCAGTTTCTCCATGAGGATGCGAAACTGATCGCGATCTTCGGCCCAGTCGATGGTTTCGGGCGAGGTGCCCAGAATGCGCACACCGGCCTCCTCCAGCTCGCGGGCGATATTCAGCGGCGTTTGCCCGCCGAACTGGCAGATGACGCCTTTGGGCTTTTCCTTGTTGTAGATTTGCAGCACATCCTCGACGGTCAAGGGCTCGAAATACAGCTTGCTGGAGGTATCGTAATCCGTGGACACGGTTTCCGGATTGCAGTTGACCATGACGGTCTCGACCCCCATATCGCGCAACGCGAAGGCGGCATGGACGCAGCAGTAGTCGAATTCGATGCCCTGTCCGATCCGGTTCGGGCCGCCGCCCAGAATCATGACCTTGTTCGGATTGTCCGTGGCCACGGAGGCGTCCGGCGCATTGTAGGTCGAATAGTAATAGGCCGCGTCGTCCACGCCGCAGACCCGCACGGCGTGCCAGCCTTCGACAATGCCTGCGCCCGCGCGCTGTTCGCGTATCGCGGATTCGGGCACATCGAGAATACGCGCCAAATAGCGGTCGGCAAACCCGTCCTGCTTGGCCCGTTTCAACAAAGCGTCCGGCAGCGGTTTGCCTTTGAAGCCCGACAGTTCTTTTTCAAGTTCAACCAGTTCCTTCATCTGTTCGATGAACCACGCCTTGATAGAGGTCTTTTCATGGAGCGCGGCGACCGTCGCTCCCTTGCGCAAGGCTTCGTACATAACGAACTGCCGCTCGCTGGTCGCATCGTTAAGCCGCTGCATCAGATCCTCCAGCGACGCCTCGCGCAACGCCGACACGAACCCCAGCCCGTACCGATCTTGCTCAAGCGATCTCACAGCCTTCTGAAAGGCCTCCTTGTAGGTCTTGCCCAGACTCATCACCTCGCCGACAGCCCGCATCTGGGTCCCGAGCCTGTCCTCGACCTTCTTGAACTTTTCGAAAGCCCATCGGGGAAACTTCACTACAACGTAATCGCCGTCGGGCGTATACTTGTCCAGCGAACCGTCCCGCCAGTACGGAATCTCGGGGAGCGTCATGCCGCCGGCCAGCTTGGCCGAAATCAGCGCGATGGGAAAGCCCGTCGCCTTGGAGGCCAGGGCGGACGACCGCGAAGTGCGCGGGTTGATTTCGATGATGACGATACGGCTTGTGGCCGGATCGTGCGCGAACTGAACGTTCGTGCCGCCGATCACGCCAATGCTCTCGACAATGGCGAACGCATAATCCTTCAGCCGTTTCTGCACATCTTCGGCGATCGTCAGCATGGGCGCCGTGCAAAAGGAATCGCCGGTATGCACGCCCATGGCATCGACATTCTCGATATAGCATACGGTCACCATGCGGTTGTTTTCGTCGCGCACGATTTCCAGTTCGAGTTCTTCCCAGCCCAGCACGGACTCCTCGACCAGTATCTGGTTCACCATGCTGGCCGCAATGCCGCGCGCGGAGACGGTTCGCAGTTCCTCGACATTGTACACCAGGCCTCCGCCCGTGCCGCCCATCGTATAGGCCGGGCGAATCACGACCGGATAGCCCAATTCCGCGGCGACGCGCTCGGCGTCCGTCACGGTATAGACCGCCTCGCTTTTCGCCATTTCGATGCCGAGGTTGGCCATCATGGCCTTGAACTCGATGCGGTCCTCGCCCCGTTCGATGGCGTCCAACTGCACGCCGATCACGCGCACGCCGTATCGTTCGAGAATCCCGTGCTTTTTCAGTTCGCACGCCAAATTCAGCGCCGTCTGCCCGCCCAGATTGGGCAACAGAGCGTCCGGCTTTTCCTTGGCGATGATTTTCTCCATCGTCTCGACGTTGAGCGGCTCGATATAGGTCACGTCCGCCATGCCGGGATCGGTCATGATCGTGGCCGGATTGGAATTCACAAGCACAATGCTGTATCCCAATTCCTTAAGGGCCTTGCAGGCCTGAGTGCCGGAATAGTCGAATTCGCAGGCCTGGCCAATGACAATGGGGCCGGAACCGATAATCATAACTTTGTCAACTGTATCGAGCTTGGGCATAGGGTTTCTCCTTTTGGGTTAATCGACCATTAAATTTTTACCGGCGAATTCCGGTTCGCTGGTTACATTGACGCCCAGTCGCCGCAATCCGGCCTCGTCGCCGGGCGTCGGCATATGCGTGATATGCATTTCGCAGCCGCGCAACGTCTTGAGCGCGTTCATGGCCATCTGCGCGGACGGATTCATCGTGGCGCTGACGCTCAACGCGATCAGAGTCTCTTCCAAATCCAGACTGGGCGTTTTTCCGTTGAAAATTCCGCTTTTCAGGGTCGCGATGGACTCGAGCACGTTAGGAGCCAGTACATGCAAAGGGTCCGGAATGCCCGCCAAGACCTTGACCGCGTTCAGAACGAGACTGGACGCGGCATGCATCAGCGGCGAATTGCAGCCGGTCACCACCGTCCCGTCGGGCAGTTCCATAGCCGCGCCGCAATAGACGGCGTCATGTCCTTTGCCTTTTTCGCGCGCCTCCAAGGCCGCATGCCGTGCCGGCACAGTCACGGACCTGCGCTCCACGCCGACACCAAGCTCCTTCATCAGCAGTTCCGTACGCTGAACCGTTTCCTTTTCCGCCAGGCCCAGCCGATATTCGCACCGTGCCCGCAAATGCCGACGGACCGCTTCCTGCACGGACGCCTCGCGAACCGCCGCATCGTCGACAATAGCGAACCCGGCCCTGTTGACGCCCATGTCCGTAGGCGACCGATACGCCGAGGCGCTGCCCGTGATCCGCTCCAGAATACGCTGAAGCACCGGGAAAATTTCCATATCGCGGTTGTAACTGACCGCCGCGACGCCGTAGGCTTCCAGATGAAACGAATCCACCATGTTGACATCGCCCAGATCGGCGGTAGCGGCCTCGTAAGCGATATTGACCGGGTGCTTCAAAGGCAGATTCCAGATCGGAAACGTCTCGAACTTGGCGAATCCACACGCCACGCCGCGTCGATGTTCGTGATAAAGCTGGGAAAGACAGGTCGCCATTTTTCCGCTGCCCGGCCCCGGCCCTGTCACCACCACGATAGGACGGGTTGTTTCGATGCGTTCATGGGCGCCGCACCCCTCGTCGCTGACGATCACATCCACATCCGTCGGATAGCCCGGAGTGGAACGGTGCGCATAGGTGCGAAGTCCGGCGCGTTCAAGCCGATTCCGAAACGGACGCACGGCGGGCTGATCATCGAAACGCGTGAACACCACGGCGGTCACGGGCAAATCCCGCTCGCGCAGATCGTCGATCAGGCGCAGCGCGTCGACATCGTACGTCACGCCGAAATCCGCGCGCATCTTCTTGCGCTCGATATCGCCGGCATGAATGCACAGGACGATTTCCACCTGATCGCGCAATGCGCGCAACAGGCGCACCTTGGCGTTCGGATCGAAACCGGGCAGGATACGCGCCGCATGAAAATCGCACACCAGCTTGCCGCCGAATTCCAGGTACAGCTTGCCGAACCGCTTTGAGCGCTCGACAATGCAGGCGCTCTGCTCATCGAGATACTTGTCGCTGTCGAAAGGGTGCGCGCTCACGAATCAAATCCTCTGTCGTCCCATGGAACAACGGAATGATGGAAGGTTGGAATAATGATAGCAACCCAAAACAGACGTCTCGCAAACGAAGAATAACGCAAGGCCAGGTTGGCGCACTGCCTAACGCTGAAAAAGGCGCCTCGCCGACTTGCCATGGCATCCATCATTCCAATATTCCGCCTTCATACTTCATCCTTCATACTTCATACTTCTCTTCACACCGCCTCGATGCAACTGGGCGGCTTGCATGCGATATTGTAGGTGACGCTGACGACGCCGGGCACCTCAGCGACCAGC
>SLMC01000344.1 GCA_007133745.1 Kiritimatiellia bacterium | reverse complement strand
GGTTTGGCTCTACGCCTACCCGGCCCTTTGGCTCAAGCGCGCCCTGCAAGCGAGGCACACAGTCATTCAGCGTTCATTGCCGTTCATTCTCGACCTGCTCACGCTGTCGGTCGAGGCCGGGCTGGATTTCATGACGGCGCTGCAGCGCAACATTGAACGCCGCACCCTCGACGCGCTGGGCGAAGAACTGCTGAGAGTGGTGCGGGAAATCCAGCTCGGCAAAACGCGGCGCGAAGCTTTGCGCGACATGTCGCGCAGAGTCAACCTTGCCGAACTGCGCTCGGTCGTCAACGCGCTCGTTCAAGCCGACGAACTGGGCGTCAGCATCGGGGCCATCCTGCGCATTCAGTCCGATCAAATGCGTCAACGCCGGTTCGAGCGCGCCGAAAAGCTGGCCAACGAGGCCCCGGTCAAAATGCTGTTTCCGCTGATCTTCTTCATCTTCCCCGCCGTCTTCCTCATTCTCATGGGCCCCATCGTCAACAAACTCATCGTGCATGGGTTTTAACAAAGTCGATGACCGTATTGACCGCGTTGACTTTAATGACAATCGTCCATGACTTTCTGCTCCGCTTCAGAGCCCGACAAAGAATTTGGCCGTCGAAAAGAAAATGAGCAACCCGGTAATGTCCACGACTGTGGTCAACGCCGGACTGGCCACCAGGGCCGGGTCGAGTTTCAGGCGTGCCGCGCCCAGCGGCAGCAACGCGCCGATCAGGGTCGAGGTCACCACCTGCAAGCCTAGCGCCAGCGCAATGGCGAACCCTATCGTCCCCAACGCCACGCCTTCCGGCACGGAAGAACCGCCCCCGAACGCCATCACGCGCCCGAACGCCACGACCGCCAGCAAAAGCCCAAGCAAAAGGGAAACCCGCAATTCCTTCCAGAGTATCCGCATAATGTCGGACGAGCCTATTTCCTTCAACGCCAGCGCCCGCACCACCAGCGTCGCCGACTGGCTGCCTGTGTTCCCGCCCGTATCGGCCAGCATAGGCATGAACACGGCCAGTATGGCGAACTGCTGAAGCAGCCCCTCGAAGCTCTGCACGATAAAACCGGAAATCAAGCCGAAAAAAGCCAGGATCACCAGCCATACCGCGCGACTCTTGAAATGGGCCCACGCCGACGTCTTGACATAGGCGCCCGCTTCGTGCGCGCCGGCGATGGCCATCAGCTTCTCGATGTCTTCGGTCTGCTCCTGCGTAATGATGTCCAGAGCATCGTCGTGCGTGATGATGCCGACGAGCGCATCCCCCGCGTCCACGACCGGCAAAGCGAGCAAATCGTACTTCTGAATTTTGCGGGCGGCGTCTTCCTGGTCGTCCTGAACCCGCGCGCAGATGACATCCGTGTGCATAATGTCGCCCACACGCGCGTCGCGACGCGCCACGATTAAATCTTTCAGCGAGACAAACCCTTGCACCCGCCGTTTCGCGTCCACAATATAGGCGGTATAAATGGTCTCGCGATCCGGCGCCACCTCGCGCAGCCGGTCGATCGCCTGCTGCGCCGTCAACTCCAGCGGCAGCATGACGTAGTCGGAGGTCATGACCGAGCCGGCCGTGCCTTCCTCATAGGACGCCAGGCGCCGGATATCCTCCCGCTCCGCCTGAGCCAGCGCGGGAAGAATATCCTCGCGCCGCTCTTCGGGAAGCAGCTTGAACAGATCCGCCCGGTCGTCCGGGGGCATGTCGGCAAGAATGTCGGCCGCGTCCTTGCGCGACAGAATGGAGAGCATCTCGGTCTGCGTCTCGTCTTCCAGATGCGAGAAAATGTCCGAGCGCACCAACGGGTCGAGATGGCGCAACGCGCTCCAGGATTCGGAAGGAGACAAGGCGCCGATCATCTCCGCTGCGGTGGCGGGATGGACATCTTCGCAAAACGCGCGAAGCGCGTCGATCTGACCGGTTTCTATAAGTTCCCGAAGCTCGGGAACCAGCAGGGTATTCTTCATGGTTCACCTCCTTTGCGGCGGCGCGCAAGACGCAGCCGGAAGCGAACCCGTCGGCTTAACCAACGAACGCGCGGCTCCAAGCGGCGGCCTGCCCAGTCGCATATCGAATGTATTGGGGTCCAGGGTCTTCAAGCTCGCTAAACGCCGTCTCGCGCTCGGCTCGCGGAATTTCGCTTTTGCCTTTCATCATGACATCCTTCGTGACCTGCGTGTTCGAAAACGTGTTTTCCAGGCTGAAAGCCTGACATGTAAAAACCGCTCGTATTCTTAAAATACGCTTTTGTTTGTTTAAAGGCGTTCAGGTCCGGGAAATCCACTGCCGAAATCGTCGAACTTCTGGAGTCCCCCGGCAGAGCCGGGGGCTTGCCTTGTCAAGCTATTTGCGTCAGGTGTATTTCAGAACTTCGTCGACCGTCGTATAGCCGTCGAGCACGTTGCGGATGCCGTCTTCGCGCAGCGTTCGCATGCCCAGTTCCACGGCCCGACTGCGAATCGTCAACGTCGGCTTGCGCTCGTTAATAAGCTGCCGGATGGGTTCGGTTATGGACAGATACTCGTATATGCCGCGCCTGCCATAGTAGCCCGTCTCGCTGCAACGCGCGCAGCCGGCCCCGTAATGGAAGGGCCGGTCGCCCACGTCGTCCGCCATAAGATTCAAGCGCTCCAGAATTTCCTGATCGGGCTGGTAGGCCGCCTTGCACTGTTCGCAAACGACACGCACCAGACGCTGGGCCAGCACGGCCTCGATCGTGGAGGAAATCAGGTAGGGCTCCACGCCCATGTCGATCAGGCGCGTAATGGCGCCGGCCGCGTCGTTGGTATGCAGCGTACTGAACACCAAGTGACCGGTCAGGGACGCCTGGACGGCCGTTTGCGCCGTCTCCAGATCGCGAATTTCTCCCACCATCATCACGTCCGGATCCTGACGGAGAAACGCGCGCAACACCTTGGCGAACGTATTGCCCGTCGCATGAACGATGGGCACCTGAATGATCCCGTCGATATCGTATTCCACAGGCTCTTCGGCCGTCAGGATTTTCCGTTCCGTCTTGTTCAGCCGGCGCAATCCGGAATAGAGCGTCGTGGTTTTCCCCGATCCGGTCGGACCGGTCACCACGATAATGCCGTTCGGTTTCACAATGTCGCGCAGAAAGCTTTCGTGTACGTCTTCGGGCATGCCGAGATTCTCGATGTCAAGCGACACCACGCTTCGGTCCAGCACGCGCAAAACGACGCTCTCCCCGAACTGGGTGGGCAGCGTGGACACGCGCAGATCGATCAGCCGACCGCCGATCGAAAGCTGAATGCGTCCGTCCTGGGGCAAACGGCGTTCGGCAATGTTCAGGCCCGACATGACCTTGATGCGGGAAATGATCGGCATGGCCAGGCGCTTGGGCGGCGGCGCCATCTCGTACAGCGCGCCGTCCACGCGATAGCGAATCTTAAACTCCTTTTCGAAGGGCTCGAAATGAATGTCGGACGCCCGGTCGTTCACCGCCTGATACAGCACCAGGTTGACGAATCGAATGACCGGCGTGGAACCGGCCACTTCCTCGATCCCCTTCAGGTCGTCCTCCTCGCCGCTCGCTATTCCGTCCAGGTTCGAGTCGAACTCCGACTCCAGCGCGGAGAGCATTTCGTTCACTGTATCGCTGTCGTCCCCGTAAAACTGGTTGATATAGGTCGTAACATCCTCCTGCCGCGCCAGGGCAAAGGTCACGTCGCTCGTGAGCACGAAGGCTAGCTCGTCCATGACTTGAGGCGTGAGCATATCGTACACCGCCAGCTCGACGGAATTGGAACCCGCGCTCACGGGCACGGCGTTGTACATGCGCGCCACACTGGCCGGCACGCTGTGAATCACATCGGGCGGAATGTCCGTGGCCGGCAGATTGACCACGCGAACACCCAGATACTCGGCGATCACCTCCAGCAGTTTGTCCTCGGACACAACCTGCATGTCCAGCAGAATGCCGCGCACCGGTTTGCCGGTATGCCGATGCTCCTCCTGAATGTCTTCGGCCTGCTCCGCAGAAACAAGCGCCTTATCCACCACCAACAGGAGCAGCGCGTCCGTATAACTCGTCTGTGTTTCCGCCATGTCGTTTCCCGTTTCCCGCCTATGGGCCGGCCTTGCTACCGGCACGGCTGTCCTCTTAATGCGGGCTTTGCCCGCAACCCAAGTTTGTGCGCATGCGGGTTTGCGCAATGCTGGTTTTCACCCGCGCACCCGCGCACTCACGAACAATCACGCCTCCCATGTCTTGGTTTTCATGGCAGAGGCATCGGAGCAAGGCGCTATCGCTTCGAGGATGCGGCGCTCTGTTCCTGCAGCTTCTGGACGATCGCGTCCGGATCCTGCGACTTGGTAATCAGATCCTCGTAATGGATTTCGCCCGCCTGGTACAGCGCCATGAGATGCGCGTCCAGCGTGATCATCCCGTGCTTCGCCCCCGTTTGAATGTCCGAGGTGATACGATACGTTTTGTTGTCCCGGATCAGAGACTGAATGGCCGGAGTCGAAATCATGATTTCAAAAGCCGCCACCCGGCCCTTCTGGTTGGCCCGAACCAAAAGCAACTGGGAAATCACGGCGATAATGCCCATGGACAACTGCGTGCGAATCTGACCCTGCTGACTGGTGGGAAAGGCGTCGACGATACGGTCCACGGTTCGGGCGGCGCCCGTCGTGTGCAGCGTGGCGAAGACCAAATGGCCTGTTTCCGCCGCGGTAATGGCCGCCTCCATCGTTTCCAGATCGCGCATTTCACCCACGAGAATCACATCCGGGTCCTGACGCAGCGCCCGTTTCAGCGCCTCTTTGAACGCCGGCACGTCCACGCCGACCTCGCGCTGAGTGATGATGCTCTTCTTATGCGAATGATAATACTCTATAGGGTCTTCGATCGTAATAACGTGACAATCGCGCTCCTCGTTGATGACATTGAGCATGCTGGCCAGCGTCGTGGATTTTCCGCTGCCGGTCGGGCCGGTCACCAGAACAAGTCCGCGCGGACGGAAAAGCAATTCCTTGATCTGGGGCGGAAGTCCGATCGTCTCCAAACTCAGCAAATCGTTGGGAATCTGACGCAGGACCACGCCCACGTTGCCTTTCTGCTTGAATACGCTGACACGAAAACGCGCCTTGTCGCCGAATCCGAAGCCGAAATCCGTGCCGCCCTGCTCGCGCACCTTCTGCTGATGGTCGGGCGAGGTGATGCTTTTCATGAGCCGTTCGGTGTCCTCGTTGGTCAGCGGCGGGGCGTCCAGAGGCGACAATCCGCCGTGAATGCGCAGCATGGGCGGATCGCCCACGGCCAAATGAAGATCCGAGGCGCCTTCATCGACGCACAACTGCAGGAGCTCGTTCATTTCAACTTGGCTGGATTCAATGCTCATTAGAATTCGTCTCCCATCGTCACCCTCAACACTTCCTCCACCGTTGTCATACCGGAAATCACTTTGCGCACCCCGTCCTCGCGCAGCGTGCGCATACCCATCTCTCGGGCGCGGGCGCGTAACTCGCTTGTCGTGACTTTCTCGAAAATCATCTTTTGAATCTCGTCGTTGACCTGAAAAACCTCGAAAATGCCTTTGCGCTTGGAATAGCCCGAGAGGGAACACTGGGCGCACCCTCGCCCGACCAGCAATTGCACGTTGGCCAATTGATCCGCTGCGGGGCCCAGCAACTTGAGTTCCGCATCGGTCGGGACGCGCGGCTCCTTGCAATGCTCGCACAGGCAACGCACAAGCCGTTGCGCCATGGCCGCGCGCATCGAGGACGCCACAAGAAAAGGCTTGACCCCGATGTCCAGCAAGCGGGTCACTGCGCTCGGCGCATCGTTGGTATGCAGCGTACTGAACACCAGATGGCCGGTCAAAGCCGACTCGATGGCGATTTGCGCCGTTTCCAGGTCGCGAATTTCGCCGATCATCACCACATTGGGCGCCTGCCGCAAAATCGAACGTAACGCAGAGGAGAATGTCAACCCGATGTCCTCGCGAACCTGAACCTGATTGACGCCGGAAATCTGGTATT
>SLMC01000358.1 GCA_007133745.1 Kiritimatiellia bacterium | reverse complement strand
TCTCCGTAGGTATCGACATACACAAGAGAAAGCTACCTCCGGTAGGATTAGCGAGAGGGAAGAGTGCGATTAGGATCGGCGACGGTAGCTTTCCCGTCCTGCACGCACTCACAAACTCACATACTCACACACCCACACACTCACACACAGGGCGCGCGGGGGAACCATACTCTTTGAAAGGGGCTTAACTAAGCGCCATTCGAGGCAAGCGTAAAAAACACACAGGAAAACACCATGACTGAAAAAAACCAACTGAACGCATCGCCTCCGCACAGCCCCGTCCTGATCCTGCACAACGCGCCCGATCCCCGCGCCGACGCGGGCGGCCACCGGGCCTCCGACGCGGGCGTCATGGATCAAGTGGCAGCGGTGACGGCCGCGCTGAAACGCCTAGGCACGCCCTGCCGCATCGCCACCGTCCGGCGGCTCGACGACATTCCCGTCGCCCTGGCCGCCGGCCCCGAATCCGTCGTTTTCAATCTGGTGGAAAGTCTGCGCCCCAGCCCCGACGCCATGGTCTGGACGCCGGCCGTCTGCCAGGCCATGGGCCGCGCCTGTACCGGCAGCGACAGCCGCGCGCTACTTGTCACGCAGGACAAAACCCTGACCAAGCGCATCCTCGCCGACGCCAATGTACCCGTCCCGCGCGCCGTTAGCATTCACCCGGGATGCGCCGTCCCGGTCGCCGACCTGCCCGACTTTCCGGTCATCGTCAAGCCCGTCGCCACCGACGCCAGCGAAGGCATTGACGCCGACGCCGTCGTTTCGGAACCCGGCCCGGCCCTGGACGCGGCCGTCGCGCGCGTCCATAGTCGATTCCGGCAGCCTGCCCTGGTCGAGCAATTCATCGACGGCCGTGAATTCAATGTCGCGCTTCTGCAAGACGAAACCGGCCTGCGCGTCCTACCGCTGGCGGAAATACGCTTCGACGATTTCCCGCCCGATAAACCCCGCATTGTGGACTACGACGCCAAATGGAACGAAGCCTCCTTCGCCTGCCGTCACACGCCGCGCCAGATTCCCGCCGCATTGACCGAACCCGACGCCGATGCTCTGCGCCAAACCGCGCTGGCCGCGTGGCACGCCGCATGTTGCCTGGATTTCGCAAGGGTCGACATGCGCATGGACCACCGCGGCCGTATTTATGTTCTGGAAATCAATGTCAATCCCGATCTCTCCCCCGACGCAGGCTTCGCCGCCGCGCTGACCGCCGCCGATATTCCTTTTCACGTCTTTGTCGAACGCATGATCCTGAACGCCGCGCAACGCCTGGACCGCGGTGCGACCGTGTCGCCGGGTCCGGCCCCCGATCCGACCGGCATCGCTTTCCGATATGCCGTGCCGACGGATCGCGACCGCATCCGAGCCATCCTGAAAACCACGAATTTCTTTCGGCCGGACGAACTGGCCATCGCCGAGGAGGTGCTGGACGAAGCCTTGGCCAAAGGACCCGCCGCCCATTACCAGTCGTTCGTCGCGCAGACGGCGAACCAACCTGCGGCCGGCTGGATCTGTTTCGGACCGACCCCTTGCGCGCGCGGAACATGGGACATTTACTGGCTGGCCGTGGATCCGTTGGAGCAGGGCCGAGGCGTAGGCCGCGCCCTGATGCGATTCGCCGAAACCCGCATTCGGGAAGCAGGCGGCCGTTTGTGCGTCATCGAAACCAGCGGCCGCGACAGCTATGCGTCCACCCGTCGCTTCTACGAACGGATCGGCTACCGCATCGCCGGCCGCATCCCCGACTTCTACGCGCCCGACGACGACAAGCTTGTGATGACCCGGCCGACGTGACCCGACACGAGCGCCATCCCATAGCGTCTGGAATCATGGAAGATTGGAATGTTGGAAGATTGGAATGTTGCAAAACCTTTGACAGTCAGTAGACGGCGTTTAGTCTTCATCATTCCATCTTTCCACCATTCCATCATTCCATCTTTCCACCATTCCACCATTCCGCAGGCGCCGAACCCTGTTTCTTCTTGAAACCCGGACCAAACACTGTTATAGACCATCAAACGTGAATTGGTTACAAATGATTCGAACATTTTGCTCGGCGGCTTGCTGGTAGCAGACGTTTTGCGTGTTCAGAGTTCAGGAAAAGATACGAGCCTTTCTACGCGGAAGCGACTGCGTCAGGCCTTCCGCCCTGAACACTGAACATCTGAAACCTGAACACTTTCAGCGAAGCTGGCAGAGCCTGTCCGAAAAGGAGCGTATCCCTTGAATTCGTTCATCGTTGCCGCCAAAAACCACGGAATGCGACTGGATGTCTATTTGGCCGAACAGTTGCCCGCGCTTTCACGCTCCCGCATACGCACACTGATCGAGGACGGCCATGTTGAAACTGTTCCCCCCTCGCCCCTGCGTCCGCGCACTCCGGTCAGGCAAGGCCTGAAACTCGTTGTGGCCCTGCCGCCACCGGCTCCGACCACATTGACGCCGGAAGCTGTGGCTCTCGACATTCTATACGAGGACGACGACCTCGTTGTCTTGAACAAGCCCGCCGGCATGGTCGTGCATCCTGCCGCAGGCTGCGTTTCGGGCACGCTGGTCAACGCATTGCTGCACCATTGCCCCGATCTGCCCGGCATCAACGGATGGCAGCGCCCCGGTATTGTGCATCGGCTGGACAAGGACACCAGCGGCGCGATCGTGGCGGCCAAGAGCGAACAGGCCATGCGGGCTTTGGCGGCCCAATTCAAGAATCGCGAAATCGAAAAGGAATATCGGGCGCTGGCCTGCGGCATTCCCCGCCCTGCCGCCGGACGCATCGAGACGTTGATCGGACGCGATACGCGCGACCGCAAGAAAATGGCCGCGCGTCCCGCCTCGGGAAGCGTCGCATCCGCCGCTAAAGGCCGACACGCCGTTACCGCCTACGAGGTTCTGGAAACGTTCGGCGCCATCGCCTGGCTCCGGCTACGCATCGAAACCGGACGCACCCATCAAATCCGCGTCCATCTCGCCCATATCGGACATCCGGTGCTCGGCGACCGAACCTATGGCGGCCGCCGCGCGACAACACAGCCGCCTGATCTCGATAAAATTTCCAAAGGACCGCCCCCCTGCCCCAGCCGACAAATGCTGCACGCCTATCGGCTCGCGTTCCGGCACCCGATCCGCGGAACCCGGCTCGACCTGACCGCCCCGCTGCCGCCGGACATGGACAGCCTTCTGAAAACATTGCGCTTTTTTTATGCGTGACAAAGACACCCGCTTTCGGTACCAATACGGAAATTCGTACATGCAACAGACAACAGAAAATTCAGACGTCCTGATCTCGTCCGGGGTTTGGGGCTGTTTTTCGGATGTGGGAAGGGCTTCCCGCCCATGTTAAATATTGAAAGTGGCATGGGCGTCCCGCCCATGTTAAATATTGGAGGATGCTGTTATGGGTATGAGAATCGAGGTGGTTCCGTTTATTTTCGTTTCACTGGCTATCGGCGCGTTGGTCTGGCTGCTCTGTCGGCTGTTCAAGGCCCGGCAATCGCGATCGCTCGTCTCGGGCGGCGTCGTTTTCCTGATCTTGAGCTTTTATATGCTCGTTTTCTTTCGCGATCCGCCCCGCACGCCGCCCACCGATCCCAATGTCATCGTGTCGGCGGCAGACGGCAAAATCGCCAACGTCATTGTTGTGCCCCGCGACGAATTCGAGGCGCTGTGCCGCGATTCCGGACTGGACGGCATCAAGGTCGAGCGTATGAGTCGTTTGCTTCAAACCGATGTCGTGCGCATCAGCATTTTCCTGAGTCTGGTCGACGTGCATGTCAACCGGGCGCCCATGTCGGGAACATCGGAATTTCTCGGCTATTTCCCGGGCAAGCGCCACTTTACGTTTCTGGAAAAATCATCGCAGGAAAACCAGCATAACGCCATCTATATGCACAACGAACATACGGCCTGCCTGATTCAGCAAATTGTCGGACCGATCGCCCGGCGCGTCGTGTACTGGCCGGATCACGACAACCCCGTCGACCTCGAGATCGGACATCCGATCGGCATGATGAAGTTCGGCTCCCGTCTCGACATGTATTTCCCGGTTGGCGATGTCGTTGTCGAAGTTCAGGCAGACGATCGGGTCCGGGCCGGAGAAACCATTGTGGCCCGGCTCGCAAAACCTGCTGCGGCCGCGCCGTCGGACGAGAGCGCCCCGCTCCCGACCATGCCCGACGCATCGGACAATGGCGAATGGGACGATGCCGAAGAGGCATCCGAAGACTCGGCACAAGCGAATTGAGGTACAACGCGCCCGACTTCTTTATACATAGCGTAGGAATTGTAACGGTATTTCGAGGGTGGCACGGGCGTCCCGCCCGTGATCATGGGCAAGATGCCCATGCCACGCTTCGGATCATTACGATTGCGAGCAAGATTGCGATTACGGAAACTGCAAAACAAAAAATCTAGCGTACACAACAAACCGCATCGCCTATCGCACTTATAGAACGACTGAAAGTCGGTCCTACGGCGCAAGCGAAAACGGAGAATTGAAAGGCGCTCCATGCAACGTCCGCTGTGGAACTGGCGACATATTCTTCCTTCCCTGGTAACCTTGGCCGCCATGCTGGCCGGGTTCATCAGCATTCTGGTAACCACCCACGGCATGAGCCTGGCTGAAAACCAGCAATTGGCGGCCAAGGAATTGTATCGATGGGCCGCCCTGCTGATCATGCTGGCCATGATTCTGGACGGACTGGACGGCAATCTGGCCCGTTGGCTCAAAGGCCAAAGCGATTTCGGCGCGGAACTGGACACCTATGTGGACTTGACGGCCTTCGGCATTGCGCCCGCCATTCTGGTCTTTGCCATTACGCTTCAGACACGCGAGCCGTTTTGGCGGGTCCTGCTGCCGTCTGCTGTCGCCCTGTCGGGTGTCGTGCGGTTAGCGCGCTTCAAGGTCAAGGACCCGCTGCGCGGCCAGGGCGGATACGCCGGACTGCCCATCACGGCCAACGCCGCCTGGGTCGCCCTGTTCATCTACGTTACGCTGGCCCCGCCCCACGACCGGCTCGAAGGCTGGCTGGCCATCCTTTTTCTCTTCGGCATCGTTGTCTTTATCGTTCTGCAATTGACCAACCTGCGCTACCCGAAGCCCACTAAAAAGGCTTCGCTCTTTATCCTTTGCATTGTCTTTGTCGCAACGCTTTGGGGCTTGAGCATTCATAATCCGCTCTATGCCGCGCGGCTGGCCATCCTGATGATGGCTCTGGGCCTGATTTACGTCATGATCGGCCCCATGTTCGTCAAGGGCGTGGAAGCGCGTCGCGCCCGCAAGGAACTCCGCGAAAACACTGACGTCAAGGATTGACCTCGCATGGAAGCGCTGCTCGACCGTCTGCTGAATTGTCTTGAATACGAAAAGGAAGACCCGACCGGCGCCGTCGAAGGCTCCGAACGGACCCTCCAACTGATTCAAGCGCTAGGCAGAACGAAGCCCTGCGCTCGAACAGCGGCAACACCCGATCCGCGCGAAGCGTCCCGCCCCTTAGCCGCTCCGGCCAGCCAGCCAACGTCGGTTGCCGCAACGTCCGCCCGCCCTGCTCCCGCACCGAAACCGCGTCCGAAAACAGACGCGACACGCCCGCCGACCGAGAACGGGGAAAGGAATACGACCATGGAAACCATTGCCGACCAAGTGCGCGCCTGCGTCCAATGCGACCTGCACAAAACCCGAACGAAAGCCGTCCCGGGTCAGGGCTCGTCCAGCCCCGACATCGCTTTCGTCGGCGAAGCGCCCGGCGCCGACGAAGACCAGGCGGGCCTGGCTTTTGTCGGGCGGGCCGGACAACTGCTGACCCAAATGATCGAAGCCATGGGCTACACGCGCGACGACGTGTTCATCGGCAACATTCTCAAATGCCGCCCGCCCGACAACCGAACGCCGACCCCGGCTGAAATGGCCGTATGTTCCCCCTATCTTCGCGAACAGCTCAAGCGGCTCCGGCCCAAGATCATTGTGGCTCTGGGCGCCACGGCGATCAGGGGCCTGCT
>SLMC01000202.1 GCA_007133745.1 Kiritimatiellia bacterium | reverse complement strand
TGCCGAAAAAAAACAAGAAATAGGAGGCGTGATGTTTGTGAGTGAGTGTGTGGGTGCGTGAGTGTGTGGGTGAAAACTCACTTACTCCCAAACCCACATACCCACACACTTGGGTTGCGGGCGAAGCCCGCCTTAGGCGAAAGTGTATGACTATGAAACGGGGCACAGTCATAGGCCTGCTGGTCGCCGGCTGGGCGTTGGCGGGAAGCGTTTACGTGGCCGACAAGCTGATCAGTCGTTCGGACCGTATCGATTTTGAACGGCAACGGGCGGCTTTGGTCCACGTGCGCGATGCCCTTTTGCGGCACGAGTACCGGGAAGGGCGTTTGCCGGTAGCGTTGGACGAGATGATCCCTGTCTATATCAACGCGTTACATCTATACGACGGAGACACGGCGCGTTACAGCTATTGTCAGGATACGCGGCGTATCGACATGGCCGATCGCTTTCGGATACGGGGCCTTGTCTCGCGTTGGCGAGAGCCCGAAGGCTTTACGCTGCCTGTACCCGAGCCGGAGTTTGCGATTGCAGCGGAGGCGCCTGTGGATCACCTGCCGCATGCGTCAGCCGAGCCTGAAACGATTCGGTCCGACAGCCTCCCGACGCATGTCGAAGTCGACTCGCTTGTTCCTGTTCCCGAGCCCGTTGTAGCCGGCCTGGACTTGCCGTTGTCTTCTGAACCGATTGCCGGGTTGGAGCCGGACGATGCGCGGGATGTAGCGCCCGAAATTCCCGATACGGCGCTTGTCACGGCCGTTAGCGATGCGGTCGCCAGTTCGGAGAATGGCTTTTCGGAAGGAATGTCCGAGGAAAAGGATGTGTCTGTTACCGCCAAGAGCGGGTCGGCTATTGAGACGGCGCCGTGGAGAGCGCTGCGGGGGCCGGAGCCGATCGATCCTCCCGAAGGGGTGTTGGTGTTCGAGGCGGAGCACTGGTCGGAGATGAACTGGGCCTGGGAAATTCGCGAGGATTCGAAGTCCGGAGGCGGTGCGCATATCGAGTGCAAGGATGAACGGACCAATGGCGGCGCGCAATCGCACTATACGACGTTCGATTTCTACAACATCCGCGAGCGGCACGAGATTTCCGTGTTGAAATATCATTTTCATGCGCCGCGTACCGGCCGATACTGGCTGTTCGGACGCATGTGGCCGACCGATACCCACTGCTCGAACAGCATCAATGTCGGCGTCAACCGGGGCGGCTTGCACGACCGTCGAGATCACAAAATTTACGATGGCGTATTTATGGGGACGCGACTGCCGTTTCGATGGCGCTGGGCGCGGGCTTCGGGTGTTTTCACCTTGAAGGCCGGCGACAATTACGTGCATGTGTTTCCGCACGAATCGGGTCTGATGGTGGATCAGTTCATGCTGGTGCCGCAAGAAGCGATCGGACGGTTCAGTCCGAACAACGAAGTTTATCGCGCGAACCTGGAGATCAATCGGGCAACCGATTTCGAGGCGCAGGCCGGGCCGCCTTTGCATCTGTCTTTCGATACGCCGTCCAAGGTGATCTCGGCCGATCATGCGCCGGACATTCGTCTGGCGTTGCGTGTGTTGCGACCGGCTCGGGGCGAGGCTCGCATACGAGTCGCATTGCGCGAGGCGGGTAGCGGTCGGCGGGATTTCGAGGTGGCCGATTTTTCCGTTACTCTGGAGGATTTGCCTCCGTTGGCTTTGGCCGATCTCGATTTTTCGCGTCTCGATTTCGAAACGCTGCCGCGTCGCGAGTATCTGTTGACGGCCGAGCTTTTGCGTGACGGAGAGACGCTGGCTTCGGGGCACAGGGTTTTGATGCATCCTTTCGTTTGGGAGGTTACGGATGCCTTGCCGTACTTGGCCAACAGTCAATCCGGTCCGCTGGACGGCGATCAGGTTGCGAAGGACGATGACGAAACGCTGGCTTGGCGGCCGTTGAAAGCCGAGGCATGGGATCCGCTGGGAATTATGGATTTCGGCATACAGATTGCCGGAGGCAGCTTGCACGCGCCCGCGCATCGGGTCGTTTACGCCCGTACCGAAGTCGACGTTCCCGAAACGGGGGAGTATCTGCTCAAGGTTCAGTCGGACGACCAGACGTTGCTCTGGATCGATGGCGAACGGGTTTATCGCGCCGATACCATGCGGTCGGTCATTCGGAATTCGGGCAAGACCAGGCTTCGGCTGGAGCAGGGGCGGCGTCGCATTCGAATGCGCGTGAATCACGGGCGGGATGTCCGAAAGCTGCAAGGCAGCTTCTGGAAAGCTTCTCTGCGGTTTCGAACGAAAGACGACACGCTCGCCCATGTCACGGGCGCCGGGCCTGTCCTGCCGGAATAGATGCGGTACCTTGTGAGATGTGATTGTTTGTGAGTACGTGAGTGCGTGGGTGAAAACTCCCAAACCCACATACCCACACACTTGGGTTGCGGGCGACAACCCGCCTTCTGACTGGCGAGAAGCAACGGGGTGCAGGAAGGTTGTATCTGCAACAATACAACACAGAACCTGCGCTGCCCCCGCTATCGCTGAATAATCCCCTTCAACTTTTCAGTTGACGCCGCCTGCGTGTCCGCGTAGAGTGCCTCTTCGTTGTTTAAGTCTCGGTACAAGCTCAACAAGGGAAGGAAGACGTTATGAGCAGTGCATCGCTGAACAGAGCACCCAATGTCATGATGAAGTACCTTTCGGAAAAGGATTGCTGTGCCATCCATGTGGCGACCGAGCAGATTTTGGCTCGTACCGGCGTTCTGGTGGACGATGTGAACGCTTTGGACGTGTTGAAAAAAGCCGGCGCCGTGGTTCACGGAAATCATGTTAGAATGCTGCCCGGCCTGATCAAGTCCGCGCTCGCCAGCGCGCCGGATCTGATTGTCATGCACAATCGTTCCGGGTATCCGGCCATGCATTTGGGCGGCAACCGTTGCCATTTCGGAACCGGCAGCGACACGGCCTCGACGGTCGATCCGGACACGGGCGAGATCGTGTCCACGACCTACGAGACGGTGTCGCGATTCACGCGTTTTACGGACGCCCTGCCCAATATCGATTTTGTCATGTCCATGGGCATTGCCAAGGACAAGAAGGATGCGTCGTTTGTCGCTCAATACGCCGCCATGGTGTCGAATACCGTCAAGCCGCTGGTCTTTACGGCGCAGGGCATGAAGGACATGAACGCCATCTACGAGATCATGCAGGCTGTCTATGGCGACGAAGAGGACATACGCCTGCGGCCGCGCGCCATGCTTTATACGGAGCCGGTCAGTCCGTTGCGGCATACGCAGAAGGAAATCGAGATGCTGATGTTTTGCGCGCGAAAAGGCATTCCCGTGACGGTGCCTTCGGGCATCAACGCGGGCGCCACCGCGCCGGTCACGCTCGCGGGCGCGCTGGCCTTGGCCAATGCGGAAACCTTGTCCGCGCTGGTTATTCATCAGCTTACCAGTCCGGGCGCGCCGTACCTCTATGGCGGTAACGTCACCATGATGGACATGCGTACGGGCAACTTCCCCTATGCCGCGCCGGAATTTCATATGGGCTATGCTGTTTTCGCGGATATGGCGCGCTACTACGGCATGCCGGTGTGGGGATTGGCCGGCGCCAGCGACAGCAAAGTTCTGGACGCTCAGGCGGGCGCGGAAGCCTCGTACGAATTGCTGATGGCGGGGCTTTCCGGCAACAATCTGGTCCACGATGTCGGCTATCTCAACAGCGGATTGACCAGCAGCATGGAAATGCTGCTGCTCTGCGACGAAATCATCAGCATGGTCAAGACGATTGGACGCGGCCTCGAAATCAGCGACGAAACGCTCGCGCTCGATGTCATTCACGATGTCGGCCCCATGCAGCAGTACCTCGATCAGGATCACACGTCCAAGCACTGCCGGACCGCCGCCTGGTCCCCTCGCTTCTTCAATCGCGATCAGTCTGAAGTCTGGTTGGCCGAGGGCGGCAAAGACATGCGCGAAGTTCTCAACGAAAAAGTGAAGACGATCCTCGCGTCGCACAAGGTTCCTGAACTGGATGCTGATACAGCGACGCGAATCGAGGGCGTCGTGAGCCGAGCGGGGTAGGGGGCCATACGCGATTCGAATGTAAGCGCTGAAGCGCGGTTCATACCGTAAAGGAAGGTTAGCCATGGAAGAAAAAATCAGACAGCGACTGGAAACTATGCGCGGCATGTTGCAGGCCGATGGGGGCGATCTCGAGGTGGTGGAGATCGTCGGAACACTCGTGAAGCTCAGGCTCAAGGGCGCGTGCCGGGGGTGTCCGCACGCCGCGATGACCGTCAAGCAGGGCATCGAACAAACGTTGCGGAGCGAGATCGATCCTTCGATTACGGTGGAAAGCGTATGAAAAAAATTCTGACATGGTGCGCGTGTCTTGGGTGCGGTATGCTTGCGGCGGCGGCCGAGCCGTCGGCGCCGCGCGAAAAACATCAGGTGGTACGCATCACCGGTCGCAGCAGAAAACAAAGCTACGAAACGATGGCGCCCGACGCGGTCAAGGAATTCGAGCGGAGCATCAGGGAAGAAGGCCGTTATTTCAGCAAGGCTTTGATGCAGGCGCGAAAGGCCTGGCAGGCCGAAGAACGGCACAAGGGAAAATCCTTTCCGACGGCCGCTGTCAAGGCCCGTCAAATCAGGGTCATGGCGACCTTCGACGACAGGGCCAAGGCCGAGGCCAAAGTCGCGCAGTACAAGGCGCAAATGGACGAGGCCGAAGAGCGGGATAGGGAGCGGGCGAAGAAGAAAAGCAAGGACAAGGAAAAAGACGCTCGGGAAGCCGCGCAACAGGCCGAACGCGAAGCGCTTCATAGCGAGGCCGTCTCCCTCTTCGAAGCCAAACTTCAGGAGCTTGTCGGCGGCGGGGCCGGGAAAGAGCCTGCCGTCGAGAAGCACGTCGATGACGTTCGCTGACATTCCTTTTGCGACGCGGATGCTGGCTCGCGAGTATCGGCGCGGTCTGGCGCCGGTGACCGTTCTGGAGCGCGAACGTACGCGAGATCCGTTCCGTATTCTGGTGGCCACGATTTTGAGCGCGCGGACGCGTGACGAAACGACCGTCAAGGTTGTGCAACGTCTTTTCAAGACCGTTCGCGAACCCGGCGATTTGGCGCGATTGTCGGTCGGGCAAATCGAAGCGCTGATTTATCCGACCGGTTTTTACGCGACCAAAGCCCGCCATCTCAAGGCCTTGCCTGCCGCCCTGAACAGGCTGTTCGGCGGCTCGGTTCCGAAAACGATTCCCGATCTGTGCCAGTTGCCCGGGGTGGGTCGAAAGACAGCGAATCTGGTGATGACGGCCGCTTTCGACAAGCCGGCGATTTGCGTGGATGTGCATGTGCATCGGCTATGCAACCGATGGGGCTTGATCGAAACAAAAAATCCTCTGGAAACGGAGATGACGCTGCGTCGTCTGTTGCCGCACCGCTACTGGAAGCGCTGGAATTCGTATCTGGTGGCTTTCGGTCAGACCGTCTGTACGCCGCGTCGACCGAAATGCGGCGGTTGCCCGATCGCGCGGGTTTGCGCGCGGATCGGTGTCGGAAAGGCTTAGGGTCTTACCGGCGAACATACAAGTTTTTGCGCGTATGTATTTGCCGTTTCCGGTGGCTTGAGCGTATGGGTTTCAGGGGTCTGGTTTCAGGGGTCGGAAAATGCTGAAACCTGTTTTCCCTAAGCTTTGGGTTGCGAGCGAAGCCCGGCTTGGATTTTTTGTTCACGGCAGATTGCGTGCGGATTCTCCTTGCCGATGCCGATATTTTCTGTATGGTCGTTTGGTGTGATGCAGCGGCATGGGCGGTCAAGTGAACTTGCGTTTGTATGTTTGTGCGTTGGTGCGTTTGTGGAGCGGCTTGGCTATTGACATGCATAGCTTTAGCGACGTCTGTTGCCCGAGCCGGAATGACCGGACTGCGCAGCGCAAGGCCAGTGAGCGAACGTAGGGTGGACTTTCAGTCCGCCCATCATTATGTTCGAAATTCAGAAAAGATCGGTTTACGAGAACGGCGACGAGAACGGAT
>SLMC01000404.1 GCA_007133745.1 Kiritimatiellia bacterium | reverse complement strand
TTGGCCGCCGACCTCGACGAAATCGCCGTCGCCGGCCAGATTGTGCACAAGCGACTTTTCGTCGTTCAGCGTATCGCGCAACTGATCGAAATAGGCTACGTCCAATCGCGTGCCTTGCGTGACGGTTCCGCTTCGGGGCTGCAGGTCGCCGATCAGCAGCTTGAGCAGCGTGGTTTTGCCCGAGCCGTTGGGGCCGACAATGCCGATTCGCTCCCCGCGCATGATTCTGATATCGAGGTCGCGAATGATCGGCGGGTCGCTCGCATAGGCGAATGAGGCTTTTTCGGCTTTGATCACGAGGGCTCCGGACGCTTCGGCCGCCATCAGCTTGACGCGACTCGATCCGGCTTCAAGACGGCGACGCCTGAACTCTTCGCGCAGCGCCTCGAGCGCGCGCACTCGGCCTTCGTCCCGGGTGCGACGGGCCTTGATGCCCTGGCGGATCCAGGATTCTTCCTTGCTCAAGAGTTTGCTTTTTTTATCCCACTGCACGGTTTCGTCGTCGAGCCGCTGCTGTTGGCGTTGCAGGAAAGTGTCGTAGTCGCAATCCCATCCGCTGAGCAGTCCTCGATCCAGATTGAAAATGCGCGTGGCCAGGCGCCGCAAAAAAACGCGGTCGTGCGTGACGAAAAGCGTGGTTTGGTTTTGCCTGATCAGAAACCCTTCCAGCCATTCGATCGCGGCCATATCCAAATGGTTGGTGGGTTCGTCCAAAAGAAGAATGTCGGGTTCGCATACGAGGGTGCGGGCAAGCAGCACCCTGCGTTTCATGCCGCCCGACAGGGTTTCGAAGGCCACGTCTGGATTCAGGTTCAGCCGGGAGATCACCTGTTGCGCCGCCTGTTCATGCTCCCAATGGTCGGTATCGCCGTGCCGCGGGTCGCCGCTTTCGACCAAATGGCGCACGCTGCCGGACAGGCCTTGAGGAACGTCCTGGGGCAGATAGGCCGTTCGCAAGCCGGGCGCCCGCAAAATTTCGCCCTGCCGGGCGTCAATATCGCCGGCCAGCAGTTTGAGCAAAGTCGACTTGCCGCAGCCGTTGCGCCCTACCAGGCAGGCTCGGTCGCCTTTCCCGATGGTCAGCGACACGCCGTCAAGCAGCAGCTCGCCGCCCAGACTGATACACGCGTCTTTCAATGTCAGGAGAGCCATAAGCACGTAGGGGGTTAGCGCCTTAATCCCGCCGTCTGCAGAAAAAAAACAAGAAAAATCAACCTGCCCGTATTGATGGGTCAGGCTAAGAGGTCAGAGGACAGAGGGCGGAGGTCAGTTTCTGAATTTCCGACTTCTGACATCTGTCCTCTGACCTCTGGGTTGCGGGCGTCAGCCCGCCTTGTGTAAGCGCCCGCGCAAAAACAATCGCCCTGTAGGTCGAGGGGGCGGGTTCATGGCGGATTCGCATAATACCCGGTGAACAATGAAAAAAATGCCGCCGAAAGTCGTAAGTTCGCTAAAAGAACACAGCGAGGCCCAAATAACAAGCGTAAAAGCCGCTCGGTTTTGCCTTGCATTTTTACCATGCGTTTGGAAATGTCCTTGTCGATTCGGTTTACAATGAGGAGGCGAGAACGCGTGCCGACTTTTTTTAGAGATATTTACGAACGCAGGGAGCTGTTGGGCATTCTGATCGGGCGGAATCTCAAAATCCGCTACAAGAATTCCGCCTTGGGCTTTTTTTGGACGCTGCTTTCGCCCTTGTTCATGATTGTGATCTATTCGGTGTTCGCCCGGATCATGAAATGGAATTTGGGCCGCGATGATTTTCTTCAGTTTCTGGTGGTGGGCATCGTCGTGTGGCAGTTTCTGGTCATGTGTCTGAACGACTCGCTCAACGCCATTGCCGGAAACGGCAATTTGATCAAGAAAACCGCGTTTCCTCGTCATATTCTGCCTGTGTCGACGGTTCTGGCCAATGCGGTCAACTTCCTGTTGACGTTCGTTGTGCTGCTGGGCTTTCTGTTGATCATGAGATCGGAATTCCAGTCCGTTTGGATATTGCCGCTGGTCATGGCGAGTCAATGCGCGTTATGTCTGGGCCTGTCGCTGGCGATTTCGGCGAGCCATGTGTTCTTCAAGGATACGGAGCATGCGATCGGCGTGGGCACGCTGGCATGGTTTTTCATGAGCCCGGTCTTTTATTCCATTGATTTTCAGATGGATATTCTGCCCGCCGCCTGGCGCTCGGCCGTGTTTCTGAATCCGATGAGCGGCGTGCTGTCCGCGTACCGCTACGCGTTGATGTCGGAACCCATCCCGGGCGCGGAGCATGTCTGGGTGTCGTTCGCGATGTGCTGGGCTGTTTTGCTGGCGGGGCAGGCGTTGTTTCGGGGGTCGGAAAACAAATTCGCGGACGAGCTTTAGCGCATTAATCATGCTGGCCCTGCTCTTTAAAACAAGGGAATGTTTACCACGGAGGACTCAGCGTGGCAAAGCCGCAACCAAATCAGACGGAACAACCACGGAGACACGGAGGCACGGAGAAGTTTTTTTGAACAGAAGGCAACGAAGATACTGAAGGCAGAAGAAAAGAAAGCCCGCTAATCACGCTAATATGCGCGAATGGGGTTTTTTATGGACGGGAAAAAAACGTATCAAATGGCGATGAAGGATGTTTGCATGAAGGACAAGCCGGCCATAGCGATGGAGCATGTGACCAAGACCTTTCGGTTGCGGCCCGGCGGCGGACGCACGCTGAAGGCGCTGGCCATGGATTGGATTCGCTTCGGTCGGGCCGGCCGCGCGTTCGACGCCCTGAGCGACGTGTGTTTCGAGGTGCGGGCAGGCGAGACGCTGGGCATTATCGGCGCGAACGGATCGGGGAAAAGCACGCTGCTGTCCATTGCGGCGGGCGCGATGACGCCGACGTCCGGAACGGTCGCCACACGCGGAACGATTTCCTCCCTGCTCGAACTCGGGGCCGGATTTCATCCGGATTTGACCGGACGCGAGAACGTTTTCCTGTACGGCGCCATCATGGGCCTGTCGCGCAAGATCATGAGACGACGGTTCGACGCCATTGTCGATTTCGCCGGCATCGAAAACTACATCGATCAGCCTGTTCGCCATTATTCGTCGGGCATGTATGTCCGGCTGGGCTTTGCCGTGGCGGTCGAAGTGGATCCCGACATTTTGCTGATCGACGAAGCGCTGTCCGTGGGCGATGCCGACTTTCAGGGCAAGTGCATGAAAAAGATGGCCGAGTTCAAGGAACGCGGCAAGACCATGCTGATGGTCTCTCACGATTTGGCGACCATTCAGTCGATCAGCGACCGGATCATGTTGCTGGACAACGGGACGGTTCTCGGCACGGGCGATGCCGAAGGCATGGTCAATCGCTACCGCGTGCTGTCGGCGCAGCAGGGTGCGGGCGAGCTGGCGCGCGAGTGGGGCACCGGCGAAATCAAAATTGAGGATGTCGCGTTCCTGGATGAAGACGGCCAAAAGACTTCGGCGTTTCGCTGGGGGCGGACTCTAACGGCCGAGATTCGCTACCGGGCGGCCGAACGTGTGGAGAATCCGGTGTTCGGCTTTTCGGTATCCGATCGCGGCGGGCGCCTGATCTACGGAAACAATACGCAGTTGGAACGCTTTGCCGTGCCCGAAGTCGCGGGCGAGGGGCGGTTGCGCTTGACCTTGAATCCGGTTTGTCTGGCCACGGGCGCCTATCTGTTTTCGTTTTCGGTTCATTCTGCCGATCACAAGACGAACTACCACCGGTTGGATCATGGCTTTCCCGTTGTGGTGGAAGCCGAGAAAACGGCGGCCGGTCCCTGCTACATGCCCTGCCAATGGAGTCAACCCGAGTCATGAACGATATTGCTGCGGACCCATGCGTTTTGGAGATGGTTCGGCGCGCGCTGGAGGAGGATATCGGTCCCGGCGACGTGACCTCGCTGGCGCTCGTGCCGGAACAGGTTGCGTGCCGAGCCGCGATTCTGGCGCGCCATCCGGTGACGGTATCGGGCGGGCCCGTGGCGGCGCAGTGCTTTCGCCAGACGGATCCGGGGCTGACCTGTGAAACGCTCGTGCGGGACGGCGAAAGAGCCGCGACCGGCCAGGCGCTGTTGACCGTAAGCGGGGCCGCCCGTTCCATTTTAACGGCGGAACGGACGGCATTGAATTTTATGCAGCGCATGACCGGGATTGCCACGTTAACCCGGCGTTTTACCGAGATTGCAGACCGCTATGGCGTGGCCGTGCTCGATACGCGCAAAACCGCGCCCGGCTTGCGCGCGCTCGATAAATATGCCGTGCTCTGCGGCGGCGGTGTCAATCATCGCATGGGCCTCTACGACCGGATTCTGATCAAGGACAATCATCGGGCCCTGTGGGCCGGATCGGGTCGCAAGAGCTTGGCGGATGCTGTCCGGCATTGTCGCAACACGTTTCCGGGTCTAGCCATTGAAATAGAAGTGGAAACCGAAGCCGAACTGGCGGATGCGCTGAACGGGGCGCCCGAGTGGATTTTGCTCGATAACATGACGCCGGAGACCATGCGGCGTTGTGTCGCCTTGTGCAAGGGCGGAAGCCGACTGGAAGCCTCGGGCGGAATCACGCTGGAGACAGTTGATGCCGTTGCGCAAACGGGCGTGGACGCCATCTCGCTGGGATGCCTGACGCACTCGCCGCTCGCCGCCGATTTGTCGCTGGAGATCGAGCCGGACAGGGAGGGGGCATGATGCGGACGCTTCTTTTTCAAGGCGATTCGATTTGTCTGGCGGTGGACGTGGGCAACACCAGCACATCGGTCGCCTTGGTGCGGGGCGAGCGCGTGTGGAATGTCGAGCGGCTGTCCGGCGCCGAACAGAACCCTGCGCGTATCGCGCAGACCATTCGCTCGGCCATGGGCCGGGCCGCTGTTGCCGGTTCCGCATTGTGTTCCGTGGTTCCGAAAGCGATGCCGGTTTGGACGCGGCAACTGAAAAAAGCGACAGGTCGCGCGCCGTTGCTTGTGCGGCATACCCTTGAACTTGGCGTAACGGTGGATTATCCGAAGCCCGCCCGCATTGGCGCCGATCGCTTGGCCAACGCTTGCGGCGCGGTCGCCCGTTATGGCGCGCCGGTGATTGTGGCGGATTTCGGTACGGCGGTCACCTTCGACATTGTCTCCGCGCAAGGCGCCTACGTGGGTGGCGTCATTGCGCCGGGACTGCCGCTGATGACCGATTATCTGTGCGAACGGACCGCGCTGTTGCCGCGCATTGCGTTGGGGGGCGGGGGCGGACGCGGCGCGATCGGGCGCAGCACGGTCGCGGCGATGCGTATCGGGGCCAAGGTCGGCTATGGCGGCATGGTGGCGGCGATTGTCGAAAGGATTCGCAGCGACTTGAACGCGGCGTCCGCGACTTTGTGCGCCACAGGCGGTTACGCGCGCTGGGTGCTGGAACAAGTCGATTTGCCGTTCGTGTTCGATCCCGACCTTACGCTCTACGGTATCGGCCGTATCTACCGGCTGAATCTCATCTGATCCAGGTAAAGATGGGTTAGTTTCGATGCAGTTGACGGCAAAGTTTACGGAACAGACGAGAGCGCCATGCCTCTTCCTCCGACGTGAACCGCCTCGTAAACGCCACCGCTTCAAACTCCATCGTCGTACCTGTCCTTGTCCCGATCTTCGTCGACAATGATCCTGGCGATGATCAAATGTTTTCGGCCAGCAGCTTGCGCATGTGCGTCGCATAGACGGGGAAGGCTATGTCGGGCTCGGGAATTTCCGGATGCCAGACTTTTTCCCATTCGTAGGTGAGCCAGCCGTTGTAGCCGCCACGCTTGAGCGTAGCCAGAATTCGGTCGAGCGGAATGTCGCCTTGGCCGGTCAGGCAGTAATCGAAGTCGATCTTGCCGTTTTCGGCGGGTTTAGGCCGGGAATCCTTGACGTGGGTGTAGGCGATCCAGGGGGCCAGCGCGGACCAGGTGGTTTCCGGCGCTTCGCCGAGCATGCGATAGGGATGGTGTACGTCCCACAGAACGCCCGCATGGGGCGAGTCGACCGTTTCCATCAGGCTTTTCATCAGCGCGCTGT
>SLMC01000269.1 GCA_007133745.1 Kiritimatiellia bacterium | reverse complement strand
GGCCAGAAACACAACCTCGCGATCCGCATGCTTCCCGGCCAGCTCCATCGCCGCCGTCGGACTGTAGCAGACCTCGATCCGGGCACCGCGGGCGCGGGCGGCGGTCAGCGACGCGTGCGAGCCGGGCACCGGCAGCATGTCGCCGAACGTGACCAGCATGCAGCCCTGTTCGGCCAACTCGAGCGCCGCGTCAATATAGCCCGAGCCCGTCACGCAAACCGGGCAGCCCGGCCCGCTGATCAGGCGGATATTTTCCGGCAGCAGGTCCCGAATGCCATAGCGCGCGATCGCCATCGTATGGCTGCCGCACACCTCCATGATGCTGACGACGCGGTCGCCCAGCTTCGCGCACAACGTTTCGATTTGCCGACGCAAAGCCGTTGCGGTTTCGGGAGTCCTGAATCCGTCAATGTATTTCATCCGACGCCCAGCTCCTCGAACAGCTTCAGACGCGTATTCGCTTCGGTTTCGTCCAGTTTCTCGATGGCGAACCCGGCATGCACAATGACGTAATCGCCGACGCGCGCGTTTTCGATCAGGGAACAGTTCACGTCGTAACGGCTGCCGTCCAGATCGGCCACCGCCGTTCCCGATTCGGTCAACGCGTCAATTCTCATCGGCACAGCCAAACACATGGTCTATCCTTTTCGGTAAACATACGCTTTTTTGCGTATGTCTTTCACTGAAAGAGCAACTACGAAACACGCGAATAAAAAAAATCCCATTCGCGCATATTAGCGTGATTAGCGGGCTTTCTTTTCTTCTGCCTTCATTATCTTCGTTGCCTTCTGTTCAAACATGTTTTTGGGTTGCGGCTTTGCCTCGCTGCGTATTCCGTGGTGAAAACAGTTATAGATAGATCCATGTCAGAATCGCCACGTTTCGTACGAGACCATGCCGTCCATTGGCTCCCGCTTCTTCGAGGCGGGCGGCGTACCGGCCGGATAGCCCAGCGTCAGCAGCTCGATCACGCGCACGGGATCCGGAATGTTCAGCACGGCCTTGACCTGATCCTCGTAGAACGACCCGATCCAGCAGGTACCCAATCCCTCCTCGACCGCTTGGAGAGTCATGTGATCCATGGCGATCGCCACATCGATCGGGCCGCTCGGCTGTCCGCAGCGCATCACGTAATCGGGCTGTATCGTGCAACAGGCGATGACCACAGGCGCCTGCCCGACAAACGGCTGCCCATTCGCCGCAGCCATAAGCCGCTGGCGCGTTTCGGCATCCTGCGCCACGACAAACCGCCAATCCTGCATATTGCGCGCCGACGGCGCCCAACGCGCCGCCTCAAGCACGTTCTTCAGCTTTTCCGGTTCGACCGACCGAGCTTGATAGGCCCGCACCGAATACCGTCGCATGATTTGCGAAAGCACAGCCATTGAAGACCTCCCTTGTTAAAGAAATCCTAGAGACTTTCGAAGATCGGCTCGAGCTTGTTTCATTATTGAAACGGCCTCGATGGCATCCTCAACAGTCGCGCTCTCGCCGGGATAGCGAAATTCCACGGCATAGGCTGACAATCGAATCATGTCGGGGCGCATCGCAATAAGCATGGGACACATTTCGGCACATTGATCCAAGAGTACAGGGAGAGAATGAATTTTGCGAATAACAGATCCTTCATTTTGAAGTATGCCTTGAGATATTTCTCGATACACTGTTGCGAGTGAAAGCAAACGGAGTTGTGAGCCGGATGACGGCGCAAGCGTCGCAAGGACAAAGCTACCCGGAAGTCTTCCTCTGCCTTTTCGATCCATTCGTGAACAACATCACCCATAAAGCTGTTCTCCGTCTTCCAGTACGACCTTTAAAAACGAGTCGTTCATAGCAAGCCGCTCGACAACTTCGGAAGGTCGTTTAACCAGCAAATCCATGGGGAAAGGCGCTTCGATGTCAAGCTGGATGGCAATGGCCTGTTCGACATTGCGCGATTTGTCATGTTCCATGATGACAAGCAAATCCACGTCGCTGTCTTCCGAGGCGTTTTCACGGGCATAGGAGCCAAAAAGCACCACACGTTCAGGGTTGAACTTGCGGCCAATCTCTTTGGCATAATCTCGTATGCGGATTCGGTCTATCATGGCGGCCGTCTTTCAGTTGACGAGTACACAGAAAAGCAGAATGCCATCTCGCGAGACCATTGTCAACGGCGCGATGAAAAAAGAAAACCACTAAACCACTGGGGCGCATATCATTTCTGGCGGTACGACAGTCTCGAAAAGTATTGCGCCATGGCCGTGCATAGGTCTATTGTTCAATATGTGGCTAGAATTCTTCGACTGGGAAAACCTCGTCATAGCGATTCTTTTCCTGCTTTTATTCGCATTCGTGTGTTCATGCAGTTTTTCTTTTCCCATGCGACGCGGACTCTTGTTCGTACTGCCCTTGTTTATATGGTCAAGCACGGCAGTCATTTGGTGGCCAGCATGCCTTCCAGCAGCATGCCCCCGTATCCAATGCCCAGCGCGTGGTCTTCCCTTGAAATTTGCTTGGATGTCGTTCCGGAAGCGACCAGCGAATGGAATCCGCTGATGGCCCCGCAGGCGATCGTAATGAACAGCATCGGCCACAGGGGCGGCGCGCCGACCGCATCAAGATTCAGGGCGGGAGCCACAATCGCGGGGCGCGAGACAATCAGCCCCAACGTCAAAACGCCCATGACCACGAACAGCTCGTGCCCGTTGATGTAGTCGCGCGGCTGCAAAAGTTTCGAACAGAATTTCCTTGCCGGTCGGCACGTAATCGATGCCGTCCTGTCGGCTATGCGCCGGGGTCGGCGTCTCCGAACGAATGGAAAAAATGCGTCGGGCCAGAAACCGTCCGTACAGGCGATAGGCCGCCATATACGCTACAGCGCAGCCGGCCGCCAACAATACTGAATTCATGGCATCCTCCTTCCCAAGGCGGGCTTCGCCCGCAATCAAGGCGTTAGGGATTAGGCGTTAGGTGTTAGCCACTAACCCCTAGCCCCTAGCTCCTAGCCCCTCCTCTTCCTCGTTATTTGCGTCTCTTGCGCCTTTTTGCGGCTGAAAGAAAAACGAGTGCGTGCCTCCGCCAAATCTTCTACGCAAATCGCCCGGAACCTACGGGGTCAGACTCTAAAACTCCATGCTCAGACCCCCGGCAAAACGACGAGCGGACACGGGCTGTCCGATAAAAGGTTCGAAAGCATCGTTCCACACATTGTCGCACACAAGCCAAAGCCGCAAGCCGCGCGCTTCTTCAGGAGAGAAATCCAAACCCATGCGGCCCGAAAAACCGGAACGCTGTTCCGATGTTTCCCGCGCCGGAATCGGCGCCTGCCGACGCCAAGTCTGCCGCCAATGCCAGGACAGCGCATCGGTCAGGCGCACCGTCATGTCCGCCTGCACGGTATGCCGAGGATAGTCCAGCACGTAACGGGCGGCATAGGGATCGAGTTCGTTGCGCTTGTGCAAACCGGTATAGCCGGCCGCCAAAACCCAACGCCGTCCCCACGCATGGCGAGCCAGAATCTCCAGTCCCAGCGTTTCGACCCGACCCAAATCCGTTGCCGTCCAGCGAGGCGCGTCCGGCTCCGCCTTGATCCAGTCCACCGTATTCCGACTGCGATGCGCGAACAGCGCGCTTTCCCACAAGGACGCGTTGCGGTCGTCGCGCGTCCATGCGATTTCCGTTGCCTGAAGCCGTTCGGCGCCGAGTCCCTCCTGACCCAAACTGCCCGGCGATTCGTAGTTCAGTTCGGTAAAGGACGGTTCGCGCGCATTCTCCGTATAGGAAACCTCGATGGTATCGCGTTCGGTCAGATCGATCTGCGCGCCCGCGAAAGGGAGCCATGCCGACCGCGTCTCGGACACGGCCCGGCATCGCAGTCCGGCGAACACGGTCAGCGGGCCTTTGGCCATTTCGGGCGCGGCCATGGCCTCGGCCCGGTTCCGGCGATGACGGCCCAAGTTGGAACTGTCCAGATGTTCCGATTCCAGACTCGCGCGCCAGCGCCCGCCCAGTCCGTTTTCTTTCCGTCCGTTCCCCTCCAGCATGACGGCGGCCATGCGCGTCCGATGCCGGTTCTCGAACACGGTGTCGCCGGGCAGGAAAAGGCTGTAGCCGTCGCGCGTGTCGCGCCACAGAATGGCGCCGCGCCAAAGCGGCTGCGGCGCGGCGCGGTCGGACAGCGTAGCGAGCGCCAGCATATCGTCCAGACTTTCCTCGGCCGGCCAGTCCGGATTCACGCCGTAATAGCCGCGCGCCCCGAAGGTTTTGCTCTGGTGCGCGGCTGCGATGTCGGCCCGCACGGCGTCGCTGAGATACTGAACATGCCCGCCGCCGCCCAACCGGTCCAGATCGTTGTCGTCGAAATCCACGCCTTGCATCGATTCGCGCGTGGCGAAAACGCCCATGCCGACGGAAGCGCTGTCGGAACCGCGCACCGATTGCCACAACGCCCGCTGACAATTCGAGCCGCGCTCGCCCCAACCCGCCTCGACATGCCGGCGGGAGGTCACAGGCCGAAACGCCATATCGAGAGAACCGACCAGATGCGCCGTGGACTGGCGAATCTGATTCTGTCCCGTCAGCCGTTCCGGCGGCAGGAACCATTCCCAAGGAAACGGCCATTCGGCATGGAAATGTTCCGTTTGCGGATGCCGCAAAGCCAGTCCGCCCACGGAAAGTCCGGCACCGCTGAAGCTGCTCCCGCGGATATGGATATCCGTTTGACTGGCGGAAACGCCCTGACTTTGGAAAAGAACTCCCGGCGCAAACGGAAGCGAATCGGAAAAAACGGCGCCGGTTCCGGCCTCGAACCGAACATCGGCTTCCGAGGCGACCACGCGCATATCCTCCAGCCGCACATCGGCGGAGTCTGCCGCCCAGCCGAAACGCAAGGCGACCAGGCAGAAAAACAGGCCGTACAGCGCGAAAAGGTTTTTGCGCATCAAAGTCATACATGAACTTTGCATAGACAAACCCCGGTGGAATAACCGTCCTCCGACACACTTAATCGATTACACTTAGCGCCTGCGTCAGATTAAGGCGTTAAGGCGGCCTTCGGCTGCAATCCAAGTGTGTGGGTATGTGGGTTTGGGAGTGTGTGAGTTTTCACCCACGCACTCACGTACTCACACACTCACAAACAATCACGCATTCAATTTCGGCAGGACAGCGTGATGAAGGCGCTAAAGCCGGTCGCGCCGATTCACCCCGCGATTCCGGCATCGGCATGGCGTCCCGCCACGACGGCTTGGCCCAGAGCGATGCCGCCGTCGTTCGGCGGCGTTTGGCGATGCAACAGGACCCGCGTTTTCATACGACGCAGCCCTTGCGCTGTCAAGCGGGTCAGAATGCCGTTCATGAACACGCCGCCGCTTAACGCCACCGTTCGTTCCCGGCTTCGCGACAGGCCGTATTCGATCATGCGCAACGCCGCCTGCGCTACCGCCCGATGCGCCGCCATGGCCAGGTCCGCATCGCGCGACAACGCATAACGGTCTTCCGACAGCAGCCGAAAACTGTCGGCCCAATCGAGAACCAGCATGCCGTTTTCCTCGCTCGCGCGGAAAGGAAAATTCAGAGAGGATCGACCCTGGCGCGCGGCGGTTTCGAGGCGAATGGCGGCCTGGCCCTCGTAGGTGACGTTGGCCGGCGCAAATCCGAGCAAGGCGGAGAAGACGTCGAACAGACGGCCGGCCGCATGCGTGTGCGGCGCGTTCACGCCCTGCTCGCATTGCTTTCGCCATATCGCAAGCGCGTCGTCCGCAATCCCCATTCGTTGGAGCAGGGCCGGATCGGGCGTTATGCCGGCGGCGAACCAGCGCCCGGCCAGTTGCCGAACCGGTTGGCGCACGGCGGCATCGCCGCCGGGCAGCGGCACAGCCGCGAATGTGGCCAGGCGCCGGTATTCCGTCCCCTGAATTTCCAGAAGCTCGGCGCCCCATATCCGTTCGTCGGGGCCCCATCCGGTACCGTCGAAGACCAGCGCCAGCCCCCGTTCCCGCCGATGCTCGGCCAGGCAGGCGACGGCATGCGCATGATGATGCTG
>SLMC01000252.1 GCA_007133745.1 Kiritimatiellia bacterium | reverse complement strand
TCGTCATAACGCGGATGCGCTGATCGAAGTGAGCGTGGTGCAGTATACCCAGTTCTGGCTGATTCTGACCCGCAGTGTGATCAGCGTGGAAGGCTTGGCGATCCGGTTCGAGCGGTAAGGGTTCGCGCAGAAATTCATTGGCGTTTTTTCATTGGTTCGGCAAATCTGGAGGCCCCTGAAACATGAGTACAAGCCAGTCTTTCATCATGTCCGTATCGTTGGCCGGGACTGGCCACGCCGTACCTGAAAAGTCGTTTCCGAACACGGATTTCGAAAAAACACTGGATACGTCCGACGCATGGATTGTTCAGAGGACCGGGATTCGGGAACGACGTTTCGCCGAGATTCACGAGACGACATCCTCGTATGCCGCGCGGGCGGCGAAGAAGGCCTTGGATGCGTCGGGCTTGACTCCCGAGCAAATTGGGATGGTGGTAGTGGCTACAACAACGCCGGACATGCGCATCCCGGCGACGGCCAACATCGTACAAAATGAGCTTGGCTTGGTGAATGCCTATTCGTACGATATTGTCGCGGCCTGTTCCGGGTTTGTTTTCGCCATGGTGGCGGCGAACGCCCATATCCGGTCGGGCTTGACCTCCAGCGCCCTGGTGATTGCGTCGGATTTGTATTCGAGCATCCTGGATTTCGAGGACCGGAACACGGCGGTCCTGTTCGGAGACGGCGCGGGCGCGGCAGTGTTGGCGAAGCAGGAGAAATCCGAATGGGCGCCGGACGGGCGGCCGAGCGGGGTTGTGGCCGTGTCGCTCAATACGGATGCGACGCGATGGGACAATCTGACTTGTTTGGGCGGCGGGACGGCCGGTCGGAAGACCCTTTCGTCCGCGCAGCCCGGATTCGTGCGCATGGACGGTCGCGATGTGTTCAAGCAGGCCGTACAGGCCTGCGAAGCCCGCATTCGCGACGTGCTGGACGCGTCGGGATGCAAGCCGGAGCATATTGCCTGTCTGATTCCGCATCAGGCCAATATACGGATTATCGAGAAGGTGGCTCAGAACGTAGGCTATCCGCTGGAACGCATGGCGATCAATTTGGACCGCTACGGGAACATGGCGGCCGCCTCGATTCCGGTGGCGTTGGACGAAGCGGTGCGAAACGGACGGGTTGGGCCGGGCGATTTGATTCTGCTGGTGGCCGCCGGCGCCGGATTCAGCTCCGCTGCGATGCTTCTGCGCGTTTAGCCGGTCAAAGTCCGTGGATCGGGAAGACGGTTTTCTCGAGCGTTTCGATCGTATGGGCGATGTCATGGTCGATCGCGCCGCGGTCGCCGGCTTCCGAAAGCAGGACCCGGTCGCGCAAGCCGCCGGCCCATTCGGTATTTTCAAGCATAACGCCGCCCATGCCGAGCGTCAGGTCGTCGTGAGGCGTTTGCGCGTGGGCGAGAATACTCCAAATCAGCGCCCAGCCGCGCACGGTATTGGGAACATTGTATCCGCCGCCGCCTGTCGCCAGAATGGGCTTGTTCAGAGTTTGAACATGCCGGACGATGTCCGCAAACACGTTATTGGTGAGATGGAGATGAGCAAGCGGGTCGCCAGCCAGGCCGTCCATCCCGATTTCCATGACGATGACATCGGGATCGAAACGGCGCAGGAGCGGCAGAGCGATTGCGGTGAAAGCTTTTTCGAAAGCGCCATCGTAGGTTCCGACCGGAAGCGGAATATTGACGCAGTAGCCCCGACCCGGGCCGGAACCGATTTCGGTCTCGAATCCGGTTCCCGGAAACAGGGTGCGTCCGCTTTCGTGCATCGAGAGGGTGAAGACGTCGTTTCGGTCGAAAAAGGCGTTTTGGGTGCCGTCGCCGTGATGAGCATCGAGGTCGAGACAGAAGACGCGTTTCCCGGCGTCGGCCAGAGTCAGGATAGCTAGAACGACGTCGTTCATGTAGCAAAACCCCGCCGCGTAGTCGGGGCCGGCATGATGCAGGCCCCCGGCCGTATTGAAGACCGTGTCCGCTTCGTCGGCGATCAGCAGGCGCGCGCCTTGCATGGATGCGCCGCAGGCCAGCGCCGAATAGTCGTAGAGTCCGCGAAACACGGGGCAATCCGGGGTGCCCAGTCCATGCCGCAGCGCCTCGACATCGAGATGGCCTTGTTCGACGGATTTCAGCATGTTCAGGTAGGCCGGGGCGTGAAAGGCTTCCAGTTCTGTTCGCGCGGCCGGAACAGGCGTGTGTTCGGTCCGGCCGGCGCCGCCGAGCAGGCCCATGGATTGAATCGTGTCGCGCGTCATGCGGACGCGTTCGGTTTTGAACGGTGCGTCGGCGGGGTAGGCAAACCGTTCGAAATCGTCCGAATACAGGAATATCGCTTCCATGTTCATTTCCACCATTGCTCCGGCGTCAAATATTCGTGGCGATATGTGCGAACAATGGCGCCTGTGGCGGATTCAACAACATATACCTTGTAAAACGGCGCGTTTCGGATGGTTCCCGTTATGTCGAGCAGGATTTTGCTTCCGTCCGGCGAAACGGCGCGGGCGCGTGTTTGACGTTTTTCCAGCGGTTCCGGCACCGTGCGATCCATGTCCGCGTTGGCTTGTTTATCGATCCGCCAAATCTTGCGGGCGACCGGATCGTAGACGTGGCATGAGGAATGGCGATGCGGGCGCGGATCGACAACGACCAGCAAGGGCGGGGCCGGAGGCGAGGACCACAAGGTTTGGTAGCGGGCGCCGGGCAATCCGGACAGGACTTCTCTGTAGCGCATGGTATCCCGCGGCGCGACAAGCAGCCGTCGTCCGGGCGGATCGGATGTCTGCGTCTGGGTCAAGATCCATTGTCCGTCGGGTGACAGGCGTCCGGAGGGCAGAGCGGGTTCTTGCCCGGTGTCGGGCGGAGGCGCAACGGACAATGGCGTTGCGCAACCGGACGCGTACGCAAGCAGAAGCAGTCCAAGCGGCAGTGCGGCTTTCGAATTCATGTTCGGGCTCCTTGTTCGAGTTTGGCGCGGTCGATAACGATACGTCGTCCTCGCACGGAAACGCAGTCTGCCGCCATGAGCGCGAGCGCCTCGGGATAGGCGATATGTTCCTGAACCTGAATGCGGGCGTGCAGGGTTTCCGGCGTATCGTCTTCGAGGACGGGTACGGCTTTTTGGACAATGATCGGACCTGTATCCATGCCGTCATCCACCAGATGGACGGTGCAGCCGGCCACCTTGGCGCCGTAGTCCAGGGCCTGTTTCCAACTGGCCATGCCCGGAAAGGCGGGCAGCAGCGCCGGATGAATGTTTAAAATGCGATTCGGGAACGCCTTGAGCAGGCCGGTTTTGACGATGCGCATGAATCCGGCCAGCACGACGGTGTTCGCGCCGAATTCGGCGAGCGTTCCGATGTAGCGTTTTTCCGCTTCGCCTTCCAGCTTGGTTTTGAACGGGGCGGCGCTCACGAATCGAGCGGGTATTCCTTGTCGGCGCGCGCGTTCGAGGATGCCGGCGTCTTCGACATCCGACAGGACGCAAACGACTTCGGCGCGGAGCGTGCCCTGTCCAATGGCGTCGATAATGGATTGGGCGTTGCTGCCTTTGCCCGAGCCCAGTATCCCGATTCGCAGGGGATGTGAACGTATGTTTTCCATAGGTCTCTTCGTGTTTAGCGCCTTAATCACGCCGTCCTGCCGAAAAAAACAAGAAATAGGAAGCGTACTTGTTTGTGAGTGTGTGAGTACGTGAGTGTGCGGGTGAAAACTCACACACTCCCAAACCCACATACCCACACACTTGGGTTGCGGGCGAAGCCCGCCTTGTAGCCTTATTCCAACCGTTCTGACGCTTCTTCCATAAACAAACAAGCGAAATCTGCGCGCTCCGTGTTCGCGCCGTAGGACCGACTTTCAGTCGGTCTCCTTGATGGGCGGACTGAAAGTCCGCCCTACGTTCTTTCCCTCCATCATCTATTCTTTTCGGGGACCAGAACAACGGTTTTGCCGTCGCGGTGCAGCGTTCCCGACACGACCTCGGGATCGTGCTGCAGGAACACCTGCCATGATTCCGTCAGGGCCTTTTGAATCCAAGCGTCCTTTTTTAGGACCACATCGAGCGGAAACGCGTCGTAGGCCATGACGTATGGCAGACGCAGATGGTGCGACGTGGGGACGAGATCGCCGAAAAAAACGGCGGTTCGGCGTTCGGCTTCAACGACAACGATCTGATGGCCCGGCGAATGGCCGCCGGTCCGGATCAGCGCGATGCCGTGTCCGATATCTCGGTCTCCGTCAAGCAGCGTCAATTGGCCCCGTTCCTTGAGCGGCATGAAATCTTCAGGCGCGTAAGAGCCTCGGGTCAGGGGGTGTCGGGAGCAGGCGGCCTCCCATTCCTGCGCCTGAACCAGATATTCGGCGTTCGGGAAGACGGGGACGGGACGCTCGTCGTCCGCGATGCGGGTGCAGCCGCCGGCATGGTCGATGTGAAGATGGGTCAGGACCACGTGGGTGACGGCTTCCGGGGCAATGTTTCGCTCGGCCAGTTCCTTTTCGAGTTCGGAGTTTTGGAAGGCGTAAATCTCCTTTTGGCGCTCTGTCAGTTTCGTTCCGAATCCGGCATCGACCAGAACCGTGGCGTCGGGTGTTCCGATCAGGAGCGCTCCGGCGCGGAGGGGGATGCGGTTGAGATCGTCCGGGGGACAGAGCTTCGACCAGAGCGGCTTGGGAACGATGCCGAACATGGCGCCGCCATCGAGCCTGAAAAAGCCGTCGTTCAGGAGTTCGATTTTCGGATCGGACATGGCTGATCTCGTTTTCTGTTTCAGGCGGGCTTCGCCCGCAAAGATTTTGGAAACAGGTTTCAGTGTTCAGGTTTCAGAATGTTTCGACCCCCGACCCGCCTATTCCGACTCCCGACTCCCGGCGCCTGACATACAAAGCGGGCTGACCCGCAACCCAAGTGTGTGGGCATGTGGGTTTGCGAGTATGTGAGTTTTACCCACACGCTCACAAACAATCACGCTTCTGAGCCTGCTCTGAGGTCCGGCAAGCGCCCCGAAACCGGCCCTTAAACAAGGGCCTCCGATCGAACGTTATTGTGTTTTCAGCGCTCGGATGCACGCGATGATTTCCCGGATCGGGGCGCCCGGCGAGAAAACCTTTCTGACGCCCATGCGTTCGAGTTCGGCGGCGTCGTCTTGCGGGATGACTCCGCCTCCGATGACGGGGATATGCTCGATGTTACGCTCTTTCAGAAGCGCCAGTGTTTTTTCGAAAATGGTGAGATGCGCGCCGGAAAGCACACTGATGCCGATCGCGTCGGCGTCTTCCTGTTGCGCGGCCCGCACAATGGTTTCAGGGGTTTGATGCAAGCCGAGATAGATTACTTCCATGCCGTTGTCGCGCAGCGCGCGCACGATGACTTTGATGCCGCGGTCGTGTCCGTCCAGTCCGGCTTTGGCCATTAAAATTCTGATGGGCGTCATGAAAAATCCTCTCGTAGCGTTAGTGTGCAGTGTAGGGCGTCGCGCCCGAATGTCAAGACGGCAATTGCTGTTTCCGGGTGCAGGACGCGGGCGACAGCCAGCCTTGTACTGTTCCGTTGTGAGATGCGACGTTTTTTCGTCGCATGTTTGAACTTCGAACATCGAACATTCAACGTCCAACATCGAACCAAATCTCCGCACTTCGAAGTTCGATGTTCGATGTTGGATGTTCGCCTCTAAACAATCCGCTTTGAGCGGCTCACATATACCAGGCCACCGGCTTTGCCGGTGGTATCTGACTTTCCCGTCCTGCGCCCGAAAAGGGCTGAGGGCTGCGTTTTACGCTGGCATTGCGAGACTCATAGCACGATAGTGCTGAACTCGGTACGATTTTCGGAAAAAAAGCGCGTCATATTTCAGTTGGCCAGATCAGTCGCTTATGGAGGGTGTCATGGACAGGCGGATGCGAGATCGGGAATTGGTCGGGCGGACCGTGGGTGGCGATCAGGACGCTTTCGGCGAATTGTGTCGCTTGTATTACGAGCCGCTGCGCCGATTTGTGGGGTCTCGGCTTGTCTATCCCGATCTGGTGGACGATGTGGTGCAGACATCGTTTT
>SLMC01000365.1 GCA_007133745.1 Kiritimatiellia bacterium | reverse complement strand
AGCCCTGGCTCGGACTCGACTTCACCCTGCGTAACGACGGCTGGTACGGCTACCGCAACGAAAGCCAGCGCCGTCGGCGCCGTCCGCGGCAATGGCTCTACATTCGCTCGCTCCAACTGGATGTGCCGTCCGTCGTTGTATCGGACGGCCGTGCGGGTATCGTGTTGAGCGACCGTTCCGCGACACTGAACGGGGGGCAATCTGTCGCATACAGTCAATGGTTCAGACAGCCCTATCGGGATGTCCGGCGCCACACGAACCACGGCTACGCTCTGTCCGAAGCGCCGCCTCACGAACAGGCCATCGACTGGCGTCATAATCGGCTTGGACATTACCGGGTCTGGAACACTGACGACTCGATAGACGGGAAACGGGGGCGCGGCCCCGGTCGCGCGGTTGCGATGGCGAACGGCGTTCCGGCTCTCGCGTTGAGCGCGTATCGGTTCGTCGAAAATCATCCGGGCGGCTTTTCGGTCGCCGCCGATTCGGATTTTGGGAAGGTACGGCTCTCGTACGCCATGCTGCCGGAAGGCGGCTACTGGCCGCGAACCGAGGAGGCGTTTGCCTCGGGAACCTACCAGTTCGAGGGCGGTCGTCGCAAGACCTGGTCCTCGCAACTGACATTCGGACCGGATGCGGGTTCAGACTGCCAGGAAAAGCGCTTGAACGCGCCATTGCTCGCGACAGCCGCGACGGCCTGGTATCGGGACACCGGCGCCGTGCTGCCCCTGGCGGAGGGCGGCCTGGAACACGAAGACAGCCAGTTCGCCGAGGCTGCGAAACGCTACGACCGCTTGCAGCGCGCCAAGGTCGTGGCCGAGGCGGGGGACAAGGCAGGCGCAAAGCCGGAAGAAGTCATGAAACTGCGAATGCTTGACTCGCTTTGGAACCGGGAAACGAGCCGAGAGAAAATTCTGGAGCGGGCGGACCTATGGGGGCGCATCTCGATCCCCAGCCTGTGGGAGCGGCATCCGGACGTCTTCGCCGGCTGGATGAACTACGGCGATCTGGTCTGGAGTCACGGCTACTGTTCGCTCCACTACGACTGGCCCTACGCGATGCTGATCCATGGTCTGCGCCTGGGCGACCGCGAATTCCTGGATGTAGCCGAAGTCATGATCAGGCACCGCTACGACATCGACCAATATCATGTCGAGAACACGGCCACCTGGCTCGGCGGTTTCCAGCGTTTCGAGAAAGGAGAACACGGGCATCTGTCGCGTCAGGAACCTATACGCGGGCGCAACCTCCACTGGGAAACCAACGCCAGACCCAGCCACACCTGGAACCGAGGCCTGCTCCTGCACTGGGCGTTGACCGGCGATCCGCGCAGCCTCGACGCCGCCGAACAGAACGGACGCGCCTACCGCCGCTTCTTCTACAACCAGCACAAGCTGCACGATAAGGAAACCCTGCCCTGGCGCGAATTCCGCACGCCCGCCTGGGCCATCGAGAACTGGCTCGCCCTCCACGAATATACCGGCAAGCCCGAATACCTCGAATGGGCCAACGAAATCTTCGACAAATCGCTCCTGGCCATGGAACAGGAAAACGGCGGCGTCGGCCATATCCTGCCTGAAGGCCGGCAGGACGCCCAGCAGGTCGCCTACATGATCGAGCCCGTCATCCGTCTGCATCATCATACGGTGCGTGCGGATGTCGCCGAATTTGTGCGTCGCGTTCTCGACTGGCAGCGGCGCAAAGGCACGCTGCGCGGCGTCCGGCGCGGCGGCGTGTACTATCCGTTGCTGTGGCGAACGGACTGGGACTACAACCCCTCGCTCGATACGCGCATCGCGTACGGCGCGACCCTCCATTACAACTTGCTCTTCGCCGACGGCTACGCGTACCTGCATCGCGTCTTCGGCCGACGCCGCGACCGCGACTTCGCCCGCCGCCTGTTCTCCGACTTCATGCTCTACTACGCGGCCGACATCGTCTCGGACCCGGACTGGCGCGCGCCGCTGGGCTACCATCAGCACGGTTCGCCGCTCGGGTTCGCCTCGAAACTGCACGCGTTCTCGGGCCGTTACGGTCTGTACACGCTTCAATTCGAAAATTTCTCGCGCTTGCCGAAAGACGATAACGAAACGGAAAACGCGCCGGGCGGTGTCCCGGCAACACAGGAGATCGAGCCATGAATTGGACCTTGCGGTATGCGGGTGTTTGCGTTTTACTTGTGCTTGTCATGGGATGCGGAAGAGCCAACGTTCCGGCGGACGAATTCTGTTCGGGGCATACGCTGATCGACGCCCTGGCGGACGGATGGCAGGGTTGGGAATCGAACCTGACGGCGGCGGTCGGGTCCGCTCTCACGCCGAAAGTGAAAAAGAAGTGGACGGTTACGCAGGGCGGGCCCATTGATGTGCATGTCGGCTTGCGGGCGGGCGGCAACGGCGACTGGATCGGACTGGATCCGACCGAATCCGAGTCCGAGTCGGACCCCGTTTGGCTTGGGTACTTTTGCGCGCCGGCCCCGCTTGAGTTCAGCGTGCTGGCGATCGATCCCGACCAGCATGTCTGCGAGGGCCCCTCCATGAGGCATGTGTTCAATTTTATCGCGCCTTCCGACCCCGTCGCCGTGCTTCTGAACTCGGAGGATTGGAGTCAGGCGCTGGCCAGGGAACTGGGTTCGCACCAGGCCGACTCGCGGGTGGCCGTACGCGGCTGGACGAACTCCGTGCTGATCGAAACGCCGGGGCATGTGCTGGTGCGGTATTTGGGAACCATAGCGGACGAACCCTGTCCCCATCATCCCGGCAGCGTGGACTCGAATGTAGGCCTCTCCCCCTACCGAGCCAGGCTGACCGTACTCAAGCTCGAAATCGAGACGGAAGACGATCCCGGCGACACCCTTTGCCAGGGCAAATCGAAAACCTACAAGGCGGTTGTGACGCCGGAGACGGAGGGCGAATATCTCTGGACTGTCAACAATACCAACAAGCTTGCCATAGTCGGATCCGACAACGAGCAGACCGTCGTGGTCACGGGCCTGGTCGCCAGCGCTTCGCATCATGCCGAAATCCTAGCCGTCGAATTCACGCCTTCGGGATACGGCGATACGACCTGCGCCGTCCATACGAACCTCACCGTCATCCGAGTCGATTTGGACGTGGACGCCAACTACGACGGCGTCATTGACGACGCCGACGAGCCCCTGGAAATGACGCAAGGCGGGGTTGTGGCCCTCTGCGTGCCCCGCACCGCCGTTACGGAACAAAACGGCGCGACGGTGACCAATCGGGAACCCTACTGGCGACGGCAAATCGTCATTCAGCAAGTGAAACCGCACGACTGGCCCGGCTCGGTGGAACTGCTCGACGGAATCGGCTCCGACAAGATCGAAATCCATACCAACCTGCAATGGCAAGCCCATCTCCAGGATCGGGTGTTCGACAACGCCGATTTGCCCGTCTCCCTGTGGGTGCAAGGCGTAGAGAAAAGTCAGACGGCCCGGGACATCACCCTCAAACTGACCGCGCTGGGCGGAGACTGCCGGGACGAAATAGCCCTCACCGTCCTCGAACTCGATCTGGACGTGGACAGCGACCACACCACCGCCTTCGGCGGGCCGGAACGCTGGCCGATCGAAGACAACATCGAATGGATTGGTCCGGGCTGGGCGCCGCATCAGGCCCACAAATACGTCGTGGTCAACGACTACTATCAGGCCGGATCCGACACCAATGCCATTCCCGGCTACGAGGACGGCTACAACCTGAGAGGACCCGGCTTTCCGCCCGACAACGTCATGAACCGGCCCTACGGCCCTGTGGACAACGAAATCTTCGTGCCCGTCGTCATCGAGATGATTCCGCCGCCCGAGTTCGAGATCGTCTGGTCCAACGCGTTTGTTATCTTTAAATACAATGGCGCGCCGCCAGGGGCCGCGCCTTACGGCTCGAACGAGAACCTGCGGATATGGATTCGGCCCCAATCCGTCGAGCGCGCTCAAAGCGCACTGCCGGATGGCGGCCATTACGTGCCGTTCAACAGAGAAATTCCGGCCGAACTGCTCGGTTTTCCCGGGTCAACCAACCTCTTCCTCGAAGGCTTGCAGCCTTCCGCGACACTGGGCGGCGAATTAATTACGGTCGAGCTTCATGGCTTTCCAGGCGCAAATCCCGACGAATGCCGCCTGATCGACGTCATCCACTGCACCGTCATTCGCGCGGATGTGGACGTGGACACGTTCAACCAAAAAGGCTTCGATCCGCCCGACCGCACACCCGAGGAGGACCGCCACGAGGACCGGCCCGATCTGCCCGGCAAGATTCTGTTCGTCAACCATCGCGACAAGGACGGAGACGGCGTGCCCGACTTCGCCGACGGCTACAACCTGCGCGGCGGCGGCTTTCCCGCCGACAACATCGTCACCAACGAACGCTTCGTTCCCATCGTCTTCGAGCTGCCCGAACCCATAGACCTCGAACGCGCCCGCGTCCGGCTCGCCTACGACGCCTCCGATCCCGCCACCGTGCACTACGACCCCGTCGAGGACCGCTACACCTTGACCACAACCAACGCCCTGCGCATCTGGAACATTCCCGGCAATCAGCCCCGAAACATGAACTCGCTGAAAAACACCGAAGGCGAGAGAGGCCATTACGTCGAACCCGGAGAGTACAGCGCCGAAGAATTCGGATTCACCGGCGGCGTTCGGACGCTTACCTTCTACCTCGAAGCCGTCACCAACAGCCTGGCCGTCGGCGACAAACGCATCCTGTTCGAAGTCCGTCCCGACGAACGGCTCGACTACGGTTCCGGCGAAGGCTTCATCGCCGCCGACGCCGTGCGGGTGACGGCTGTTATGGCAAACATCGTTGCCGATACTGATCGAGATGGCATAGTCTGTCCAGTAGCCGACAATCCCGGCAAGGATTCTTGGACAGCCGCTCTCGGCGCGATTTACAATGTGAACTTTGACAGGGATGGCACCAACATGCTTGCAGGTCTCCGTGTCCCTGACGCCATTCATTTCGGCAACGATGGATTGCCGGACTTCGAGCACTATGCGATTGTCAATGACGTTGACGAAGCAGACATTGCTCCTCTGAAAATACGTCTGATGGACGAGTTGCCTCCTGATTTTAGCGTATACTTGTGTGTAGACGAAGAGGAAAGCATGCGGGCCATGCACTTGTACAAAAGAATCCAAGCCGGAGAAAGCGCCATATGGGGGTCCTGTAAACACCCCAATACCGTACCCGCGCCGTGGGCTGCCGATGTAGCCGATGTCATGGCCATGGAAAGAGATGTTTCCAAATGGACGAACCCCAATCACCCCGACTACGATGCAAGTGAGTTGAATATTGACAACGGCTATGCCGTGTTTGGAGTAGAAGGCTTGGTTTTGCGTGGCATGAAAGTGCCGGGCGGCACTTTCGATCATGGAAAATTCAGCGGCGAGATAAGCTTTCGTTTGGAAGTGCGCGATTCGGCAGGCACTGTCATGTGTACGGATCATGTCTTGCTGCGGGTGGCCCCCTGGCTAACCCTAACTCATCAGGAAACGGAACAGGCGTTATACATTGCGGATATGGGGGGTGTAAACGACGTTACGAGAGATGCCCCTTTGCACGGCCCGGACAATCGCTATGTTGGCTTGTGGCATTCGGGAATCATGAATATTGCCCCCCACGGCCATGAGCATTGGTTTCAGGATCACGCGGAAATTGGCTATACGCGGCGTCCTGGAGGCCCGAAACAACATCTCGTACTGCGTTTGCCCTATGGTAACCGCGACCGAGCTGACTGGCTCTACAGTCACCTGTTGAATTCAAATGTGGGCATTGTTCATCTGGGAACACATTTGGGGACGGATTCGTCGGGCAATCAAATAGCCTTTGGAGGCGACTACGGCGGAAATCTGGAATCGCTGCCGCCGAGCGCCGATCAGCCGTTGGGTGTCATTGCGATGGGCGACACATTGTCGCCAGGGCTGAAGAGTTTCCTTCAGGCCCAGGAATTGCAAGTCAACCAGCACAGTTTCGATGCTCCGGCCAAATGGCTTTCTGTTGGTCATATTGACGAATACAGTTCGTTTTTGTCCGCAGACGCCATAGGTCGCCGGGTTTT